>NZ_AKIY01000265.1 GCF_000282615.1 Bradyrhizobium sp. YR681
GGTGTAAGCTATGTGTTCGGGCTGAACAGCAGCGAAGCAATCCAGACTGTCTCCGCGGAAAGATCCTGGATTGCTTCGCTACGCTCGCAATGACGGAGTAAAATTACCCCGCCTTCCGGTGCCGCGCCGTCGACCGGTGCGTCTTCTTTGCTGCTCGCTGCCGCCCAGTACCCCGGCGCGCATGGGACTTCGCCGCCGTCTTCTTCCCGCCGCGTCCCTTCAGGCTCTGCTTGAGCGCATCCATCAGGCTGACGACGTTGCTCGGCCGCTCTTCCGGCTCCGGCAGCTCGATTGTCTTGCCGCTCGCCTTGCGCTTCACCAGCGCCTTCAGCGCGGTCTCGTAGTCGTCCTTGAATTTCGACGGGTCGAAATGCGCGGCCTTGGTGCGCAGGATGTGACCTGCGAGCTCGACCATGTCCTTGGTGATCTTCGGGCTCTTGATATCCTCGAAGAACTCGTCCTCGTCGCGCAGCTCGTAAGGATAGCGCAGCGTGGTGCCGAGCAGGCCCTTGCCGAGCGGTTCGATCGCAATGATGTGCTCCCGGTTGGTGAGCACGATCTTGGCGAGCGCCACGCGGTCCTGGTCCTTCATGGCGTCGCGAATCACCGCAAAGGCGTCGATCGCGGCCTTGCCATCCGGTGCGATATAATAGGGGTGGTTGAGGTAGCGCTGGTTGATCTCCTCGCTCGGCACGAAGCTCTCGATGTCGATGGTGTGGTTGCTCTCGATCTGCACCGCTTCGAGCTCGTCCGGCTCGATCTCGACATATTTGCCCTTGCGCAGCTCGTAGCCGCGGCCCTTCTGATCGCTCTCGACGACGTCGCCGGTCTCGGAATCGACCATCTGCTGCTTCAGCCGGTTGCCGGTCTCGCGGTTGATCATGTGAAAACGCGTCTTCTCGGCCGATGTCGTGGCGGGATAGAGCACGACCGGGCAGCTCACGAGGGACAGTTTCAGCGTCCCTTTCCAATAGGCGCGGGGAGCCATTGCATTCTCCAGTGATTTCAAGGCTTTTCAGGAACTCCAACCGGGCTGCGGGGTTTTGGTTCCGGGCGGGACTTTTGCCGTGATAGGCTGAATGCCGAAAGAGAAGCGGGACCGGTCGTGCTGCAAAAGCTCTCCACCTACAGAAAGAAGCGCGACTTCGAGAAGACACCGGAGCCGTCGGGCAAGACGGCAGTTGCGCCCTCGAAGCAGCGGCGGTTCGTGATCCAGAAGCATGACGCGACCAGGCTGCATTACGATTTGCGGCTCGAGTTTGATGGCGTCTTCAAGTCCTGGGCGGTGACGAAAGGACCCTCGCTCGATCCGCACGACAAGCGGCTCGCAGTCGAGGTCGAGGATCATCCGCTCGACTACGGCGATTTCGAAGGCACCATTCCCGAGGGGCAGTACGGCGGCGGCACGGTGATGCTGTGGGACCGCGGCACGTGGGAATCGGACGATCCCGAAGCCGGGTTCAAGAAAGGCGATCTGAAGTTCACCCTGCATGGCGAGAAGCTGCATGGAAGCTGGGTGCTGGTCCGCATGCGCAACGACCGCACCGGCGGCAAGCGCACCAACTGGCTCCTGATCAAGCATCGCGACGAGTATGCCAGCGAGGGTGAGGATATCCTCGGCAGGGACAAGTCGGTGGCCTCCGGTCGCGCCATGGCACAGATCGCCGATGGCAAGGGGCGTGCGCCAAAGCCGTTCATGCTGGCGAAGGGTGCCAGGACAAAGGCGGATGCGGTCTGGCAGTCCAACCGCGCCGAGGAGCCGAAAGAGCGCACGGTCAAGCCGGCACCGCGGGCGGCGTTGAAGGCCCGGAAGGCCGGGAAGAAGACAACGACGGCGACGACCGCCAAAGAGGTCGCCGCGATGCCGGACTTCGTCGCACCGCAGCTTTGCACGGTGGTCGAGCGTCCGCCCTCCGGAGATGGCTGGTGCCATGAGATCAAGTTCGATGGTTACCGGGTGCAGCTCCGAATAGAGGATGGCAAGGCGACGCTCAGAACGCGCAAGGGGCTCGATTGGACCGACAAGTTCGCAGCGATCGCGAAGGAGGCGAACTCGCTGCCTGACGTCATGGTCGACGGCGAGATCGTCGCGCTCGACCACAATGGCGCGCCGAATTTTTCGTCGCTTCAGGCCGCGCTGTCGGACGGCAAGACCGAGGAGTTGATTTTTTTCGCCTTCGACCTGCTGTTTGCCGAAGGCCTCGATTGTCGCCGGCTGCCGCTCGGCGAGCGCAAGGCACGGCTCAAGGAGCTGCTGGAGGCGCGCAGGAAGAAGGCGAGCCAGATCCGCTATGTCGAGCATTTCGAGAGCGGCGGCGACGCCGTGCTGCAATCCGCCTGCAAGCTCGAACTCGAGGGTATCGTGTCCAAGAAGCTGGATGCGCCGTATCGTTCCGGCCGCACCGAGAGCTGGACCAAGGCCAAATGCCGGGCCGGCCATGAGGTCGTGATCGGCGGCTGGAAGACGACGGCGGGAAAATTCCGCTCGCTGATGGCCGGTGTCCACCGCGGCGATCACCTGGCCTTTGTCGGGATGGTCGGCACCGGCTTTGGTGCCGACAAGGTCAAGCGCATCATGCCGTTCCTGAAGGAGGCTGCGTCCAGCGAAAACCCGTTCGGCGGCAAGAACGCGCCCAAGAAGACGCGCGACGTGCACTGGCTGAAGCCGGAGCTCGTGGCCGAGATCGAATTCGCCGGTTTTACCGCGGACGGCAACATCCGCCAGGCCGCCTTCAAAGGATTGCGGCAGGACAAGCCGGCCGAGGAGGTCGAGGCAGAGACACCGGCCGATACCAAGCTTGCCAGGCCTTCTGCCAGAAGGCGCGTCCCTGCAAAGTCCGGAAGGAAGAAAGACGCCGGCACCGCCGAGGTGATGGGCGTCCCGATCTCAAAACCGGACAAGGAGCTGTGGCCGGATGGCGGTGACGGCGAGGGCGTCACGAAGCTCGATCTTGCGCGTTACTTCGAGGCGGTCGGCTCGTGGATGATCGAGCAGATCAAGGGCCGCCCCTGCTCGATCCTGCGTGCGCCCGATGGCATCGGCGGCGAAAAATTCTTCCAGCGCCATGCCATGCCGGGCAGCTCGAACCTGCTTGAACTCGCAAAGGTCTCTGGCGATCGCAAGCCGTACCTGCAGATCGACCGTGTCGAGGGTCTTGCCGCGGTCGCGCAGATCGGCGGCCTCGAGCTGCATCCCTGGAATTGCGCGCCTGCTGATTACGATACGCCGGGCCGGCTGGTGTTCGATCTCGACCCCGCGCCTGATGTCGAGTTCGCAGATGTGGTCGAGGCGGCGAAGGAGATGCGGCAGCGCCTCGCTGGCATCGGCATGGAAAGCTTCTGCAAGACCACTGGCGGCAAAGGCCTGCACGTCGTGGTGCCGTTGCTGCACGGCGCGCGCGACAAGGTCAGCTGGAAGGAAGCTAAGGCGTTTGCGCAAGGCGTCTGCCAGTGGATGGCTGATGAAGATCCCGAGCGCTATCTGCTCAACATGTCCAAGAAGCTGCGCCACGGAAAGATTTTCCTGGACTATTTGCGCAATGACCGCCTGTCGACCGCTGTGGCGCCGCTGTCGCCCCGTGCGCGCGACGGCGCGACGGTGTCGATGCCGGTGACCTGGGCGCAGGTGAAGGGCGATCTCGATCCGAAGCGCTACACGGTGCGGACCGTGCCGGGCCTGCTGGCCCGTTCGAAGGCGTGGGAGGGCTATGACGATGCGGCGGCGTCGATCAAGGCCGCGATCAAGAAGTTGGCGGGGAAAAAGAAGTAGGGTGGGCAAAGCGAAGCGCGCCCACCGTCTTTGCTGCGGCGAAAAGGTGGGCACGGCGCGTTCGCGCCTTTGCCCACCCTACGAGATCTCGCCTAGATCCGTCCGAGCAGCAGCAAGATCAGCAGGATGACGATGACGAGTCCGAGGCCGCCGCCGCCGTAATAGCCGGTGCCGTAGAACGGGCCGCCGCCGATGCCGCTGAAGCCGCCGAGCAGCGCGATGACCAGAATGATCAGAATGATCGTACCGATAGACATGTTAATCTCCTCCAGCCCTTTGTTGAAAGGGTTGCTTGCACCTGTCCCGTGGTGCGAGGGCAACTTGCCGCAGGTTTTAAAGTTCCGGCGATGAAACAGCGGTTGCACAACCAACTTGCATGGAACCTTTGCCGTTCCGGGCGGCATGACTATGTGAGAATCAATCAGCACGGGCCCGGGTCATGTCAGCACCGCTAGTCGTTTCCATTCCGCATAAGCTCGGCCGCGAGGAGGCGGTGCGCCGGCTCAAGACCGGGCTCGGCCGCGCGGCGGCCAGCATTCCCGTGATGCAGGTCGAGGAGGAGCGCTGGAGCGGCGACACCATGAACTTTCGCATCCGCGCCATGGGGCAGATTGCGAGCGGCCAGGTCGATGTCGCCGACGACCACGTCAAGGTGGAGGTGGTACTGCCGTGGCTGTTGCAGCGATTCGCCGAGATGGCGCAGGCAACCATCCGCAAGCGCGGGCAATTGCTGCTGACGAAGGACGAAGGAAAATAGGCCTCAGGCGCCCGTGCGCTGCGGCACAGACTTGATGGCGCCTGTGGCGCGGGCTTCGATGACGGCCGCAGGACAATCACGGAACGCCTGTGCGACCGGAAGCTCGTTGCTCGCGAGGCCCGGCGCGGTGTAGCCGCTGATGTCGATGGTTGCGTCAAACCCTTCGAGCGCAGGCCATTCACGGCCGGCTTGCGTGAACGGTGCGAACTGGCGTCCGGCGACGACGATCGCGGCAGTGCGGCCGTGGCGGCGTGCGAACGCAATGACATGGTCGGCATGTGCGCCGCGCACCTCGAGCGGTTGATAGTCGCCTTGGGCGAAGATTTCGGCGAGCCCGTTGCGCAGCTTGAGAAGATGTCGCGTCCAGGCCAGCTTGAGCTGGCCGTCCGGCCAGCGCTTGATCAGACCGCTCCAGTCCGGCGCTTCCAGCGACGTCAGTGTCGTGCTGCGTGCGGCAAAATCCACCGGGCGGCGGTTGTCGGGATCGACCAGCGACAGGTCCCAGAATTCAGTGCCCTGGTAGAAGTCGGGTACGCCCGGAAGCGTGGCCTTGAGCGTCAGCTGGCTCAGCGAGTTCAGGGCGCCGAGCAACGCGACGCGGCGGGCCAGGGTTTGCATCGCCTCCAGAAATTCGCCTGACAGCGCGGGATCGAGGATCCTGGCGATGAAGCTCGCGATGCCGCTCTCATAGGCCTCGTGCGGATTGAGCCAGCTGGTCTCCTCCTTGCCCTCGCGCGCGGCCTTCAGCGCATAGGCCTGGATGCGCTCGGCGAAGCCGGCATCCGGCCCTTCAAGCGGCCAGGCACCGAGCAGGGTCTGGTAGAGCATGTATTCGAACGTCGCCGATGGCGCGCGCAGATGGCCGTTGAGTGCAAGGTGGGGCGCATTGAGCACTTTCCAGCGCGCAACCGCGCTGGTCCATTCGCCCGGGATCTCGCTGAGCGCCGCGATCCGCGCGCGGGCATCCTCGCCGCGCTTGGTGTCGTGGGTGGCGGTCGCCGTCATCCCCCGCGGCCATTCCTTGGCGCGCGCCCGCATCGCCTCGTGGAAGGCGGGAATGGCGAGCCCGTTGCTCGCCGGATCGCCGCCGACCTCGTTCAGCGCCAGCAGCCGGTGGAATTGATAGAACGCGGTATCCTCCAGCGACTTTGCCATCATTGGCCCGGTGAACTGCTGCACCTTCAGCGCGAAGCGGCGCACGCGCGGCGCGCTGTGCGGCGGGCGGCCGGGCTTGAGCAGGTCCATGGTCAGGGCGTCGCGCAGGAAGTCGAAAATGCCTTCGTCCGCGGCGAACCACTCCGCGCGGGCGCCCGCGATGGTGTCGTCGATCAGTTTGCGGTCGAGTGCGGTCGGGACGCTGTGGGTCAAATAGGTGCGATAGACCGGGAAATGCAGCACGTACAATTCCAGCGCCTGCCGCAGGCTGTCGGCGGAGAAGTCGCGGGTCGAATAGTGCCCGTTGGCGATGCGCGCGAGCAGGCGCGTCAGCACGGTGAATTCGGATGTCAGCAGCGTCTCCAGCACGCGCCGCTTGGCGTCCTTGACGTAAGGCGCAAGCCGCGGCGGCCGGTTGCTGATCTGCCGCCAGGTCTCGTCCAGCGCCTCCAGCCCTTTTGCATCGACCAGCACCTGGGTGATGACGTTCATCCACTCATAGCCCGTGGTGCCCTGGACGCCGGCGAAGTGCGGCAGGCGCTCGTGCTCGCACAGGATCTTCTCGATCACGGTATAGAACGGCTTTGTGTTGCCTTGGGCGTCGCGCACCAGCCGGCGCAAGCGCTGGCAATATTGCGCGGGATCGCGCAGGCCATCGATGTGATCGAGGCGGATACCTTGCAGCCTGCCGTCGGCAACGAGCTGCTTCACCAGCCGGTGCGTGGCGGCAAACGTGCTGGCGTCCTCGACGCGAAGGCCGGCGAGCCCGTTCACGTCGAAGAAGCGGCGATAGTTGATGTCGCTGGAGGCGAGCCGCCAGTGCCCGAGCTTGTAGTGCTGGCGCTCCAGCAGGTGATGCAGTGCCAGCGTCTGCGCCGGACGATCCCTGGCCGCGCGATAGGCGGCAAGGCCGTGCGTGATGATGTCGGCGCCGCCGGCGATGTCCTTGAGCTCAGCCTTGAAGGTTGGCGCCTCCTTGCGGTTGGGTCGCCGCAGGCCCGGATAGCGTGCCGCGAGCGACAACAGCCGCCGTCCCGCTTCCGTTTCGCCCGCATCCGCCTCTTTCACGATCATGCGCAGCAATTCGCCATAGCGCTCCGGCGCGATCGGCAGGCGATGCTCGAAGTACCAGGCGGAAAAACTGCCTTCGTCCGCATCGTAGCGCAGCTCGATGTCGCCACGCTCCAGCGCCTCGCCGTAGGATGCGCCGAGGATCGGCAGCAGCACGCCGCCGCGGGTGCGGTAGGGCAGGAGATCCCAGTCGATATCGAAGGCGACTGCGTGCGGCGAGGCGGGTCCCCATTCCAGCACGTCCAGCCACCAGGGATTGTCGGCAAAGTGAACGCCGACATGGTTTGGCACGAAATCGATGATGAGACCGAGGTCGTGCTTGATCAGTGCCTCGCTCAGCCGCGCAAAGCCGACTTCGCCGCCGAGCTCCGGATTGAACTGGTTGTGATCGACGGTGTCGTAGCCGTGGGTCGAGCCCTTGCGGGCCTTCATCACAGGCGAAGCATAGAGATGCGTGATACCGAGCGACTTGAGATAGGGCACGACCGCGGCGGCCTTGTCGAAGTCGAAATCCGCGGTGAGCTGAAGCCGGTAGGTCGCAACAGGAACGGCGGGAGGCATGTCAACCTCCGAGATGCCAGACCACCGACCACGGCCGGAGCCGGTCGCCGGTTGCGTTGCTCCAGATCGCCGTGCCAGTTGCGCCGTCGGGAGGCGCGATGTCCTTGTCCGAAAGATTCGCGATCAGGCGCAGCGTCTTGCCGTCGCCCATGCGCCAATGCGCAGTCAGCAGGCCGTTATCGGCGGCCTCCGCATCGCCAAAACTGGCGCCTTTCAGCCGAGGCGCGATCTCCTTGCTGCGGAGTGCGAGCAGCTCTCGCACCAAAGCGAGCCGCTTGTCCTGCTCCGGCGTGCGGCCAGTCCATTCGAGTACGGCCGATTGCAGGGTCGCGGGATCGAGCGGGTCGGGCACCTCGTCGCCGTATTTCTCGTAAGCCCAGGCATATTCCTGCTTGCGCCCCTTGCGCACGGCATCGGCAAGCCCGCCCTGGAAATCGCAGAAGAACGGGAAGGGCGCGGTCGAGCCCCATTCCTCCCCCTGAAACAGCATCGGTACCATCGGCGCGAGCAGGGTGACGGCGAGCGCGGCTTCGATCTGCTGCGGCGATGCCAGGCTCTCGAGCCGTTCGCCGAGCGGCCGGTTGCCGATCTGGTCGTGGTTCTGCAGGAAGTTGACGAAGGTCGCCGGCGGCAGCTCGCCGCTTGCCTCGCCGCGCGGCTTCTTGCCCCAGAATTCCGAGATCTCGCCCTGGTAGACGAAGCCCGCGGCGAGCGCACGCGCGAGGTCCATGCGCGGCGTCTGGTAGTCGGCGTAATAGCCGGCCAGTTCCCCGGTCAGCATCACATGCCAGACGTGGTGATAGTCGTCGTTCCACTGCGCGCGATATTTGCCGTTCGGCGGATCCTGCGCGGCATCGAGCAGGCTGGCGCGATTGTCGCCGTTCTCCAGCACGAGATGGATGTGACGCCCGGTAGCCTTGGCAAGCTCGCCGGCGGCGACGCTGAGATCGTGCAGCATCGATTGCTCGCCGGGGCTCGCGAGGATGTGGTTGGCGGCATCCAGCCGCAGGCCGTCGAAGCGGTAGTCGGTCAGCCACGACAGCGCGTTTTCGACCGCAAAGGCACGCACCTGCGGCACGCGATAGTCGATCGCGCTGCCCCAGGGCGTGTGCGCGTCGGTGAAGAAGGTCGGCGCGTAGCGGCCGAGATAATTCCCCTCGGGGCCGAAATGATTGTAGACGACGTCCAGAAACACCATCAGCCCGCGCAGATGCGCCTCGTCGATCAGCGTCTTCAGATCCTCGGGCCGACCGTAAGCGCTGTCGGGTGCGTACCACAACACGCCATCATAGCCCCAGCCGCGGCGGCCGGCGAAATCGGCCAGCGGCATCAATTCCAGCGCGGTGATGCCGGTGGCGGCGAGATGATCGAGCCTGTCGATCATGGCGCGGTAGGAGCCTTCCGCAGTGAAGGTGCCGGCATGGGTTTCGATCAGCACCGTCTCTTCCCAGGGACGGCCGCGCCAATCCTTCGCGCGCCAGTCGAAGGCATCGTGATCGATCACCTCGCTCGGGCCGAACACGTCCTCGGGCTGGAAGGCGGACGCGGGATCAGGCACGTCGATCTCGTCGTCGATCCTGAACTTGTAATTGCTGCCGATTGGCAGCCCGGCGATGTCGGCCACATACCAGCCATCCTGCCGGCGCTGCATCGCGTGCCGCCGGTCGAGCAGCAGATCGACTCGGCGCGCGCCTGGCGCCCACAAGCGGAACGACACGCCGTCCTTGGTCGGCTTCGCGCCGAAGGACGGCCTCATAGCGCCCCCGCGAAAGCGAGCACGGAACGCGGCGGCGCCTTGCTGTCGCTTCCGGGCAGGAAATCAACGCTGTTCAGCTTGGCATCCGTCGTGTTCAGGATCTGCTGCCAGCTCTTGTATTCGGGCATCTTTGGCAATTTGAATGCGATCTCTTCGGGGGCGGCGTTCAATACGATAAAGATCGCCGCGCTCCCCGGTTCCATCGGTCCCATCACATAGGAGAGGAACCGCCCTTCCGGAAACTTCCAGTCGTTCTCCGTCATCTCGTCGCCGGCGGGCGTCAGCCACAGCGCACCGTAGGAGATGCCGTCCTTGGGACGGCCGTCGAGCCAGCGGTGGCTGCGAAGCTGCGAAAAGCGGCGGCGGATATCGGCGAGCTGGGCGACGAAATCGACCATGTCCTCGCCGTCGTTGCCGAGATTGTCCCAGCCGACCCAGCCCACCTCGTTGTCCTGGCAGTACGCGTTGTTGTTGCCGGACTGCGTATTGCCGACCTCGTCGCCGGCAAGCAGCAGCGGAATGCCTTGCGCCAGCATCAGGCAAGCCAGCACGTTCTTGCGCAGCTGCCGGCGCAGGCTGAGGATATTCGGATCGTCGGTTGGCCCCTCGACACCGCAATTGTTGCTGTGGTTGTCGTTGGAGCCGTCGCGGTTGTCCTCGCCATTGGCCTCGTTGTGCTTCTCGTTATAGCTGAAGAGGTCGGCGAGCGTGAAGCCGTCATGCACGGTGATGTGGTTGATGCTGGCGCGCGGCCGCCGTCCGTCGTGATTGAACAGGTCGGACGACGCCGTCATGCGGCTGGAGACGTCGCCGATCAGGCTGCCTTCGCCGCTCCAGTAGCGGCGCATGGCGCTGCGATAGCGGTCGTTCCACTCGGACCATTGCGAGGGGAATGCGCCGACCTGGTAGCCGCCGAGCCCGAGATCCCACGGCTCGGCGACGAGCTTGACCGTTGCCAGCACCGGGTCCTGCCGGATCGCAGTCAGGAACGAGATGCCGCGATCATAACCGTTCGGTCCGCGCGCGAGCGTGGTCGCGAGGTCGAAGCGGAAGCCGTCGACATGGCAGACCTCGACCCAGTAGCGCAAGCTGTCCATCACCATCTGGAGCACGCGCGGATGGGTGAGGTTTACCGACGAGCCGCAACCCGTGAAGTCGTCGTAATAGCGCGGGTTCTCGCGGTTCAGCCAGTAATAGGAGGCATTGTCGATGCCGCGGTAGCACAGCGTCGGGCCGAGATGGTTGCCCTCGGCGGTGTGGTTGTAGACCACGTCGAGCATCACCTCGATGCCGGCATCGTGCAGCCGCGCCACGGTGGTGCGGAAGGAGTCGAGTGCATTATCCTGGGCGTAGCGCTGCTCCGGCGCGAAAAAGGACAGCGTGTTGTAGCCCCAGTAATTGGCGAGCTTCTTCTCCACCAGCACCCGGTCATCGACGAAGGCGTGGATCGGCAGCAGCTCGATCGTGGTGACGCCGAGCTTCTTGAGGTGCTCGATCATCGCCGGTGACGACAGCCCGCCGTAAGTGCCACGCAAATTCGGCGGAACGTCGTCGCGCTTCTGCGTCAGGCCCTTGACGTGGGCTTCGTAGATGATGGTGTCTTCCCAGGGGATGTTGGGGCGGATCTCGCGGCGGCCCCAGTTAAAGGTCTCGTCGACGACGACGCCCTTCGGCATGCCGCGCGCGTTGTCGCGCCGGTCGAACGACAAATCCTCGCGGGGGCTTCCGGTGCGATAGGCAAAATGCGCATCGCTCCAGACCAGCCGCCCCGAGAGCCGCTTGGCATAGGGGTCGAGCAGCAGCTTGTTGGCGTTGAAGCGATGGCCGTGCTCGGGCTCGTAGGGGCCGTGCACCCGATAGCCGTAGAGCTGCCCCGGCGAGACGTCGTTGAGATAGCCGTGCCAGACGTCCTCGGTACGCTCGGGCAGCTCGATGCGTTCGAGCTCGCGGCGTCCCTGCGTGTCGAACAGGCAGAGCTCGACCTTCTGCGCATTGGCGGAGAACAGCGCAAAATTGGTGCCGCGTCCGTCCCAGCTTGCACCGAGGCGTGCGGGCGATCCAGCAGTCAGGCGCATATGTCAGCTTTCCGGAACGAGGAAGATCGCCGCGAGGGGCGGAATGGTGAGGCGGAGCTCGGGCGTCTTGCCCTCAACCGTCTGGACCTCGCCGATGTTCCCGACATTGCTGCCGCCATAATGGGCGGAGTCCGAATTGAACACCTCTTTCCACTTGCCGGCAAAGGGCACGCGAACGCGGTAGTTCTGGTAGACGTTGGGCGAGAAGTTGACGATGACGAGGCATCGCGCGTGCTCGTCAATGCCTTTGCGCAGCCAGGCGAACACGTTGCGGTTGGCATCGTCGGTGATCAGCCATTCGAAACCGGCCGGGTCGCAGTCCATCTGGTGCAGCGCCGGAACCGCGCGATAGAGCCGGTTGAGGTCGCGGATCAGGGACTGGATGCCGGAATGAAATTTATAGTCGAGCAGGTGCCAGTCGAGCGACTGGTCGTGATTCCATTCTCGGCTCTGCGCGATCTCGGCACCCATGAACAGCAGCTTCTTGCCGGGATGGCCGAACATGAAGCTGTAATAGGCGCGCAGATTCGCAAAGCGCTGCCATTCGTCGCCGGGCATGCGGCCGAGGATCGAGCGCTTGCCGTGCACGACCTCGTCATGCGAGAGCGGCAGGATGAAGTTTTCAGAGAAGGCGTAGTGCAGTCCGAACAGGATCTCGCCGTGATGATGCTTGCGGTGGATGGGATCCTTGCTGATGTAGTTCAGCGTGTCGTGCATCCAGCCCATGTTCCACTTGTAGCCGAAGCCGAGCCCGCCGAATTCGACCGGGCGCGACACCTGCGGCCATGCGGTGGATTCCTCCGCCGCCGTGGTCGCCTGCGGGAAGCGGGCGAACAGCTCGGTGTTGAAGCGGCGTAGGAACGCGACCGCCTCGATGTTCTCGCGGCCGCCATACTGGTTCGGAATCCAGGCGCCGGGCGGGCGGCTGTAGTCGAGATAGAGCATGGACGCGACCGCGTCGACGCGCAGCCCGTCGATCGCGTAGCGCTCCAGCCAGAACAGCGCGTTCGACACCAGGAAGTTGGTCACTTCGGTGCGGCCGTAATTGTAGATCAGCGTGCCCCAGTCGAGGTGGCGGCCCTGGAGCGGATTGGCATGCTCGTAGACGGAGGTGCCGTCGAACTGGCCAAGTCCGTGCGGATCGTCGGGGAAGTGGCCGGGCACCCAGTCGAGCAGCACGCCGATGCCTTCGCGATGGCAGGCATCGACCAGCGCGGCAAAATCCTCCGGCGTGCCGAACCGGCTGGTCGGCGCATACAGCCCGGTCGGCTGATAACCCCAGGAGCCGTCGAACGGATGCTCGCTAACGGGGAGGAATTCGAGATGGGTGAACCCCATGTCGCGGGCATAGGCCGGCAATTGTTCGGCCAGCTCGCGATAGGTGAGCCATTCATTGTCGCCCTTGCGCCGCCACGAGCCGAGATGGACCTCGTAGATCGACATCGGCGCCGACAACGCGTTGATGCCGTCGGGGGCGGGGCGCGGGCGCGCGAGATGCGCCTCGTCGAAGACGATGGAGGCTGTCTTCGGGCGGACCTCGCTCGCGAACGCCAGGGGGTCGGATTTCAGCGGGAGCAGATGGCCATGCGGGCCAATGATCTCGAACTTGTAATGATCGCCGTTCTTCGCGTGCGGAACGAACAATTCCCAGTAACCGCCGCCGCGCACCCGCATGGGATGGCGACGCCCGTCCCAGAAGTTGAAGTCGCCGACCACGGAGACGCGCCGCGCATTCGGCGCCAGAACCACGAAGCCGATGCCGTCGATGCCGTCCAATCGCATCGGATGCGCGCCGAGCTTGTCGTAGAGGCGCTGATGGGTGCCTTCGCCGAGCAGATAGAGGTCGAAGTCGGTCAGGATCGGCGGGAAGCGATAGGCGTCCTCGAACTCGACGATCTCGTTGCCGAATTTTGCGCGCAGCTGGTAGCGCTTGGAGCCATTGGGAAGGGCGCCGATGAACAGGCCGGAATCGTGGACGCGATCAAGCCGGGCGACCTCGCCATGCTCGCCAACCGCCTCGACATTGGAAGCCTCGGGCAGGAAGGCGCGCACCACGCTCTTGCCGCCCTCGGGATGCAGCCCGAGATAATGGAAGGGGTCGGAGTGACGCCCCTCGATGATCGCGTAGGCCTCGGCGGGTAATTTAGGCATGGGCTTCGCTCTCATTGGACAGAATGCGAAGCAGTCCAGTCAGTGGCGCATGGAGCCCATCCGGCCGGTGGGACAGCTCGTACTCTACTTCGTCGAAGGCTTGATCAAGCAGGAAAAACCTTAACATGCCATCCGCGGCGCGCGCGTCGTCGGGCCACAACCGGCGATCGGTCATGGCCTCGCGATAGGCGGCCAGGAAGGTCGCGGTGGCGTGCCCGCGCCATTCGTCGAGCGCGGCCGTGAGCCGGCCCTGCTCCTCGGTCCCGCCCGAGAGCGCCCGGTTAAGTGCGGCGTTAACCGAAAGATCAATCGAGCGGATCAGGCCGGCGACGTCGCGCGCGGCCGGCAGCTTGCGCCGCTTGTCGGCCAGCGGCAGGCGCGGATCGCCGTCGAAGTCGATGATGAAGATGTCGTCCTTCACGATCAGAGTTTGCCCGAGGCGGAAGTCGCCATGATGACGGATGTTCAACCCGGCGATGCCGGATGGCAAGAGCGCATTGAGGTGGTCGGGCAGGGTTGCGCGCACCGCGGAGAGCTGGTCGATCAGCGGCCGGTCCGGCTCCCGCAATCCGTCGCGGCTGTCGGCCAGCCGCTCGAACACCCGCTCGGCCCGCGCCTTGAGATCGCTCGTCCAGCGCTTGACATGGGCCGGACCGATCGGCTCCGGCGCGAGGTCATCGGGCTTTGCCGCGGCCAGAGCGACATGCAGCTCGGCAAGCCGCCGGCCGATCTGCGCCATGAAGTGCAGGTACGGCGCCTGCTCCTGGGTCTCGCGGGGCGCTTCGCCCACCGACACCAGCCGCTGCTCGTCGATATAGCGGTCGAGATAGCCCATGGTGACGGCCCAGCCGTCGCCCTGGTTCTCGACATAGGCGTGCAGCACGCCGAGCGCGCTGCGCTGGTCGCCCTCGACCAGCTCGACGCTGCCGAGCAGCGCCGGCGCGTTGGCGAAGCGGGCGATCTCGGTGAGGTAAGAGCCGATCTCGATCTCGGGATTGATGCCGCTTTCGAGCTGGCGGTAGATTTTCGCGACATAGAGGTTGTCGACGAGCGCGGTGCTGTTCGATTGCTCGATCGCGCGGATGCGTCCCGGTTCCTTGATGGTGTAGTCGGCGAACCGGCTGGTGGCCTTGAAGTCCAGCCGCAGACTGTTTTCCTCCACGACCAGGTTCTGCGAGAGGTTGCGCAGGAACAGGCCGATGAAGATCTGGTCGGTCGCAACGTCCAGCAATGTGCCTTCGCGCGCGCCCTGGCGCACGGCGGCGAGCGCCTTCGGGTTGAAGCGTTCGCGGTCGAACCGCACCCATTCGATCTGCATCGGCAGCACGTAGCGGGGCGCTGCGGTGTCCTGTTGTGCCGCCTCGAAGAATGCGATCCACGGGCGGTTGTCGCCGATGTCGCAGAACGGCACGGCCGAGGTCAGCGTGGCCTTGATGTGCTTGGGATTGTGCTCGGGATACCAGCGCGTCCGCGACAGGAAGCCCGGCAGCACCTCGCGCTCGAACACGCCGCGCTCGCGCGCCAGCGACACCCAGTTCGAATTGACCGGCACCACCAGCGTCTCGAATTCCGGCACCGCGCGCGGCACCACCGGCTCGGACTTGTCGCGCTCCTGGAGCTGGAACCAGTAGAAACCATACGGCCCCAGCGTGATCATGTAGGGCAGCTCGCCGATCGCGGGGAAGCGGCTGCGGCCGAGCATTTCCTGCGGAATGCGATCCTTCCACGGCGACAGATCGAGCTCGGTCGCTTGCGCGGCGCGAGAAAGATTCGCGACGCAGAGGATGACCTCGCCGCGATACTGCCGGACATAGGCGAGCACGGAGCGGTTGGCCGGGCGGATGAAGGTCATGGTGCCGCGGCCGAAGGCGAGCGTCGACTTGCGCACGGAGATCAGCCGCTTGGTGGTGCTGAGCAGCGAGGACAGGCTGCGCGACTGTGCTTCCACGTTCACGGACTCGTAGCCGTAGACGGGGTCCATGATCGGCGGCGCGTAGAGGCGGGCGGGGTCGGCGCGCGAGAAGCCGCCATTGCGGTCCGGGCTCCACTGCATCGGCGTGCGCACGCCGTTGCGGTCGCCGAGATAAATGTTGTCGCCCATCCCGATCTCGTCGCCGTAATAGATGATCGGCGTGCCCGGGAAGGACAGCAGCAGCGAGTTCATCAGCTCGATCTTGCGGCGGTCATTGTCCATCAGCGGCGCAAGCCGCCTGCGGATGCCGACATTGATGCGGGCGCGCGGATCGTTGGCGTAGGTGGTCCAGAGATAGTCGCGCTCGACGTCGGTGACCATTTCCAAGGTCAGCTCATCATGGTTGCGCAGGAACAGCGCCCATTGGCAGCTTGCCGGAATGTCAGGCGTCTGGCGCAGGATGTCGGTGATCGGAAAGCGGTCCTCCTGCGCGATCGCCATGTAGATGCGCGGCATCAGCGGGAAGTGGTAGGCCATGTGGCACTCGTCGCCGCGGCCGAAATATTCCTGCACGTCCTCCGGCCATTGATTGGCCTCGGCGAGCAGCAGCTTGCCCTTGGAGTAGGAATCAAGCTCCTGGCGCAGGCGCTTGATGATGGCATGCGTCTCCGGCAAGTTCTCGTTCGAGGTGCCCTCGCGCTCGCAGAGATAGGGAATGGCGTCGAGCCGGAAGCCGTCGACGCCGGCGTCCAGCCAGCGCTTCATCACCTGGATGATGGCGCTGACCACCCGCGGATTGTCGAAATTCAAATCAGGCTGGTGCGAGAAGAAGCGGTGCCAGTAGAACGCGCCGGCTTCCGGATCCCAGGTCCAGTTGGATTTCTCCGTGTCGGTGAAGATGATCCGCGTGCCCTGGTATTTCTGGTCGGTGTCGCTCCAGACATACCAGTCACGGGCGCTCGATCCCGCCGGGCTGCGGCGGGCGCGCTTGAACCAGTTGTGCTGGTCGGAGGTGTGGTTGACGACCAGCTCGGTAATAACGCGCAAGCCGCGTTTCTGCGCTTCCTGGATGAAGCGCTTGAAGTCCTTCATCGTCCCGAAATCGGGATTGATCGAGCCGTAGTCGCCGATGTCGTAGCCGTCGTCGCGGCCGGGTGAGGGATAGAACGGCAGCAGCCACAGCGCGGTGACGCCAAGCTCCTGGAGATAAGGCAGCTTCTCAGTCAGTCCGGTGAAGTCGCCGATGCCGTCATTGTTGCTGTCGGCGAATGCCTTGACGTGGAGCTGGTAGATGATGGCGTCCTTGTACCAGAGCTCATCCACGACCTCGGCAGCCTCGGCCTTCTTGGTATCGACGGAAGACAATACATTCATGGCGTGCGCCTCTTACGCCAGGCAGCGGAACAGGAGCGCCGGATCGCGGTCGGGATCGATACGCAATTTGATCCCGCCCCATTCGATGCGGGACTGTTCGCCGGTGAGGAGATTTTCGATTGTCGTGACGTGGCGACGCTCGCCGCCAAGGTCGATGGTGAGATCGCCGAGCGGCAACCAGACTTCGCGCATATGGCGCGAGAGGGCGATGACCGCAACGACGGTGTTGGCCGGATCGGCCGCCTCCTTGGCGAAGGCGATCGTCTCGCCGTCCTCGATGCCGAGGAAGCGCAAATTCGCCGTCTGCTGAAGGGCCGCATTGTCGTTGCGGATGCGGTTCAGCGCGGCGATGTAGGGCTTGATGTTGCCGGGCCTGTCCCAGTCGCGCTGCTTGATCTGGTATTTCTCCGAGTCGAGATATTCTTCGCGGCCGGGGACGGCGTCGTGCTCCAGCAGCTCGAAACCGCTGTAGATGCCGTAACTTCCCGACAGCGTCGCGGCCAGCGCGAGGCGTGACTTGAACGCCCAGGCCTCGCCGCTCTGGAGATGATAGGGCAGCAGGTCCGGCGTGCTCGTGAACAGGTTCGGCCGATAGAAGTCCCGCTCGGGATAACGCGTCAGCTCGCCAAAATACTGCTCCAGCTCCCACTTCGTGGTGCGCCAGGGGAAGTGGCTGAAGGATTGCGCAAAGCCGAGTTTTGCCAGGCCCTTCATCAATCTCGGCCGCGCAAAGGTCTTGGAGAACAGGATCACCTCGGGGTGCCGGCGGCGGATGTCGTCGATCAGCCACTCCCAGAACGGCAGCGGCGCGGTGTCGTGATTGTCGATGGCGAAGATGGTGACGCCGTGGTCGATCCAGACCAGCATGGCGTCGCGGAACGCGTTCCACAGTCCGGCCCGATCGACCGAAGCGAAATCGGGGATGACGATGTCCGAATAGGGGCCATCCGCCGTCCGCACCGAGCGGTCCGGCCGCCATTTGAACCATTCCGGATGCTGCGTCAGCCAAGGATGGTCCGGCGAGCACTGCACGGCGAAGTCGAGCGCGATCTCGAGGCCGTATTCGAGGCAGGTCGCGACCAGCGCGCGAAAGTCCTCGATGGTGCCGAGCTCGGGATGCAGCGTCTCGTGTCCGCCCTCGGCTGAGCCGATCGCGTAGGGCGAGCCGGGATCGCCTGCGGTTGCCACCAATGCGTTGTTGCGGCCCTTGCGGCGGGTCTTGCCGATCGGGTGGATCGGCGTGAAATAAAGCACGTCAAAGCCCATCGCGGCGATATCGGGCACACGCGCGATGCAGTCCCGCAGTGTGCCGTGCCGGCCCGGCACCGCGCCCTGGCTGCGCGGCATCATCTGATACCAGGCGCCGAAGCGCGCTTTGTCGCGGTTGATGATCAGCGGGAGGTTTGGCGAGCGGGTCAGGTCGGGCCGCGACTGGCTCTCGGCCATGGCCTCGCCGAGATCGTCGGCCAGCAGCGGGGCGACATCGCCGCTCTGAAGATAATCCTCGCATTGCCTGACGATGACGGCGGCGGCATCCTGCCGCGCGCCATGTGCCTTGGTCAGCAGGCCTGCGCCCTCGATCGCATCGAGGCTGACATCGGCGCCGCTGCGCTGTTTTCGCGCGACGGTGTGCGACCAGGTCGCGAATTCGTCGGTCCAGGCTTCGATGGCGTAGACATATTGGCCGGGCTCGACGGGCGTGAATGCGCCGGACCAGCGGTCATTGCCGTGCGGAATCATCGGCTCGCTCCGCCATTCCCGGTCCTGCTCCCCCCGCCAGATCAGCGCAGCGCCGATCACGGCGTCGCCGTCGCGATAGATGTCGGCCCAGACCTCGACACGCTCGCCCGCGATCCGCTTCACGGCGAAGCGGCCGCCGTCGATCAGGGGATAGATGTCTTCGATGAGGAAAGCACCGCCGGCTGCGGCACTTTCGACAGTTTGAATTGTCTTGTTCACGGTGATGCCATTGACAAGAGTGCAGGGGCCCGTTTCCCTTGTCGGGAACCTACGCTTGGTACCTATATAGAAAGCCGCTTGTGTGTCATTGGTTCCCCGGGGAACGGCAGGTGCGGTTTGCGAGTTAACCCTGACTAACGTCTTCCGCGACCTCACTAAAATTGATGTCACCGGCCAAATCATGGCCTGCAAGCTGCGTGCCGAATGGATCTTCTAGCTCAAGCCCGGATCAAGGGCGTTCAGTCCGAATTCGTTGACGCCCTGGGAAAGATGCGGGTCACCGCGCCCGAGGCGCTCAAATCCATCCTCGATGCCCTGCCGGAGAAGCGGGTTTACCGCTTCGTCAACGGGCCGGTGGTGATGCGTGCCCTGAGGCATGCGCGCACCGAACTGGCGGCTATCGGCGCGCCGCCGCTGAAATGGACAATTACCGGCAACGGTAATTTGATTGCGCAGGGCGAGACGCGCGAGCCCGTGATCGCATGGCCCGCCGACCTGCCGCTCGGTTATCACCGTTTGACACTGACCGATGCCGAAGGTGCGACCGAGGACGTGCCCATGATCGTGGCACCCGAGCGCGCCTTCGGCGGCGATTTCGACCGCGGCTGGCTGCTCGCCGTGCAGCTCTACAGCGTCCGCTCGGACCGAAATTGGGGCATCGGCGATTTCACCGATCTCGCCGGTCTCGTCCGGCTGGCCAAGCAGCTCGGGGCCGACGGCGTCGGGCTCAATCCGCTCCATGTCCTGTTCGACAACCATCCGGCCGATTGCAGTCCCTATTCGCCCAACAGCCGGCTGTTTCTCAATCCGCTCTATATCGACGTCGAGGCGATCCCGGAATATTCCGCGGACCTCGTGCCCGACGCCGCGGCGACCGCCGCGCGCCTGCGCGAAGGCGATCGGGTGCCCTATGCCGACATGGCGGCGCTGAAATGGCTGGCCTTGCGCGCCGCCTTTGACAGCTTCGTGAAAAGCGCGACCGGCGTCCGCCGCAATCAGTTCGACGCCTTCCGCGCCGAGCGCGCCCCGTTGCTATCGCGCTTTGCCTGCTTCGAGGTGCTGCGTCATCGCTTTGTGTCGCCGTGGTGGGAATGGCCGGCGGAATGGCAGCAGCCGGATGACGCCAAATGCGCGGAGTTGCGCAAGGGCCCGGACAAGCGCGAGATCGAGTTCGTCGAGTTCGTGCAGTGGACGGCCGACAGCCAGCTGCATGCCGCCAAGGAGCTGGCCGGCCAGCTCGGCATGCGTGTCGGGCTCTATCTCGATGTCGCGGTCGGCGTGCAGTCCAACGGCTTCGATGCCTGGAACGAGCAGGCGGCGATCTCCCGCCATCTCGCCGTCGGGGCGCCGCCCGACGTGCTCAACACCGTCGGGCAGGATTGGGGCCTCGCCGGCTTCAATGCCGGCGGCCTCGAAGCGCAGTCCTTCGTGCCGTTCGCGGACATGCTGGCGGCCTCGATGCGCCATGCCGGTGCTATCAGGATCGATCACGTCCTTGGGCTGAAGCGGCTTTACCTCGTGCCGCGCGGCTTCAAGCCCGACAACGGCGCCTATGTGCAGATGCCGTTCGAGGCGCTGCTCGGCGCCATCGCGCGCGAGAGCGTGGCGAACAAATGCATCGTGATCGGCGAGGACCTCGGCACCGTGCCGGAAGGTTTCCGCGAGACCATGCAGGATTTCGGCATCTGGTCCTACCTCGTCATGATGTTCGAGCGCGACGATGCCGGCCATTTCCGCAACATCGACTTCTACCGGCCGAACGCGCTGGTGACGCTGAACACGCACGACCTCTGCACCTATGCCGGTTGGCGCACCTTCAGCGATCTCAAGGTGAAGCTCTCGCTCGGGCTCGATCCCGGCGAGGACGACAAGGCGCGCTGGGATGCGCTCGGCGCCCTCGACGAGATTTTGCGGAAGAACGGCATCACCGCCAACGATCTCTATTCGGTGCTGGATTTCCTGTCGCGTACGCCGTCGCGGCTGATGGCGGTCTCGATGGAGGATCTGCTCGGCGTGCTCGACCAGCCCAATATTCCCGGCACGATCGACGAGCATCCGAACTGGCGCCAGCGGCTTCCGGTCGCGCTCGACAAGATCGCCGAGAAGGTCGATCTCGCAGCTTTGAAGGCCGCGACCCGGGAACGTTCACTGATCGGCGGGAGTTGATCCCGCGGGGTTCTTTAGGCTCGCAACACATTGTCACAGAAGATCGAAGACTATGCGCTGATCGGCGACTGCGAGACCGCGGCGCTGGTCGGGCGCAACGGCTCGATCGACTGGCTGTGCTGGCCGGCCTTCGACTCGGACGCCTGCTTTGCCGCCATCCTCGGCAGCCACAAAAACGGCCGCTGGCTGATCGCGCCGGGCGAGGACGTTACGCGCATCTCGCGCCGCTATCTCGGCGACACCCTCATCCTCGAAACGCGCTTCGAAACCGGGAGCGGCATCGTCGCGCTGATCGACTTCATGCCGCCGCGCGGCAAGGCCTCCGACATCGTGCGGCTGGTGCGCGGCATCAGCGGCACGGTGAAGATGCGGATGGAGCTCGTCATCCGCTTCGGCTTCGGCGCCGATATTCCCTGGGTGCGGCGGATCGATCATTCGCTGCTGGCGGTCGCAGGGCAGGACATGACGGTGCTGCGCACCCCGGTCGAGACCCGCGGCGAGGATCTCACCACCGTATCCGATTTCGAGGTGAGGGCGGGCGAGACCGTGCCGTTCGTGCTGACCTACGGCCCCTCGCATCTCGATCCGCCTGAGCCGATCGATCCGGAGACCGCGCTCCAGGACACCGAAAAATTCTGGCAGGACTGGTGCAGCCGCTCGACGCATGACGGCGAGTATCGCGACCTGATCATGCGCTCGCTGATCACCCTGAAGGCGCTGACCTTCGCTCCGACCGGCGGCATCGTCGCCGCGCCCACCACCTCGTTGCCGGAGAAGCTCGGCGGCGCGAGAAACTGGGACTACCGCTTCTGCTGGCTGCGCGATGCCACCTTCACGCTGCTGGCGCTGATGAACTCGGGCTATACCGAGGAAGCCCTGGCCTGGCACAATTGGCTGCTGCGTGCGGCGGCGGGTTCGCCGGCGAATATGCAGATCATGTACGGCATCTGGGGCCAGCGCCGGCTGCTGGAATGGGAGGCCGGCTGGCTCGACGGCTATGAGGGCGCGCAGCCGGTGCGCGTCGGCAATGCCGCGCATGCGCAGCTTCAGCTCGACGTCTATGGCGAGCTGATCGACGCCTTCCACCAGTCGCGCATGGCGAAGCTCAAGCTGGACGACGAGACGACCTGGGCGCTGGAATGCGCGGTGCTCCAGCATCTCGCCGAGGTCTGGGACCAGCCCGACCACGGCATCTGGGAGCGGCGCGGAGTGCCCAGGCACTACGTCTTCTCCAAGGTGATGACCTGGGTCGCCTTCGACCGCGGCATCAAGAGCGCCGAGACGTTTGGCTTCAAGGCGCCGCTCTTGCACTGGCGCGCCCTGCGCGAGGCCATCCACCGCGACGTCTGCAACAGGGGATTTGACGCGGAGGAGAACGCCTTCGTCGAGTCCTACGGCTCGAAAATGCTCGATGCATCCGTCCTGTTGCTGCCGTCCGTCGGCTTTCTGCCGCCGGATGACCCGCGCATCCGCGGCACCATCGCGGCTGTCGAGAAGCGCATGATGCGCGACGGTTTTGTCTTGCGCCACGATCCGCGCGAGGTCTCCGGGGAGAAGCAACCGATCGAAGGCGCATTCCTGGCTTGTAGTCTCTGGCTCGCCGATGCCCATGTGCTGGCCGGCGATCTCGATAAGGCGCAGGTCCTGCTCGACCGCGTGGTCGGCATCGCCAACGATGTCGGGCTCTTGGCCGAAGAGTATGATTCGGGCGCCAGGCGCCAGACCGGAAACTTCCCGCAGGCCCTGACCCACATCGCGCTGATCAACACCGCACAAAACCTGTCGGCGGCGAGGCAGGAGTGCGACAAGCCGGCGGTGCAGCGGTCGAAGTAGCTCGCACGATCGTTCGATTGTTTCCGCGAGGACGCCATAACAGACCCGTCATCCTGAGGTGCGAGCCATGCGACGCGAAGCGGCGCTTGGCGAGCCTCGAAGGATGAGCGGCCGGGGATGCAGCCGGGCCGGCGTCCCTCGAGGCTCGTCCTGCGTTGCAG
>NZ_AKIY01000266.1 GCF_000282615.1 Bradyrhizobium sp. YR681
TGGATGGAGGGGGGGAGCCGCAAGATCTGTGTCGAGATGGGCTCGATCGCCTCGACCAGCAAGGCGCCGCGCACCGGGCGCGAGGTCAAGGACTGGGGCATCCACTTCACCACCACCAAGGCGATCCGAATCGGCCGCGCCGTGCAGGAGGCCAACCGTCGTCACGAGGATCCGATCACGGCGCTGCTCGAAACCGAAGGCGGCAAAAAACTGTTCACCGGCAAGATCGTCGACGTCGCCCGGCGCACCACCGAAGGCTTCCTGCGCGGCACGGCGATGGTCGACGGCAGCGATGCCGATCGCGGCGCCCGGCTCAAGCTCTCGTTCCAGAACGAATGGATCGTGGCCTGGCGCGGCGAAGAGGCCATCGCGACCTCACCCGACCTGATCTGCGTGCTCGACAGCGTCAACGGCCATGGTATCGGCACCGAGACCATCCGCTACGGCCAGCGCGTCACCGTCGTCGCCCTGCCCGCGCCTGCCGTGCTGACGAGCCCCCGCGGTCTCGACTTCGTCGGCCCGCGCGCCTTCGGCTACGACCTCGACTTCCGTTCCCTCTTCGCGCCCGCAGCAGTCGGAGCTTAAGCTATCATGAAGCGTATTGGCATCGATGTCGGCGGCACCAACACGGACGCCGTGCTGATCGTCGACGAGAAGGTCGTTCATTCCGTCAAGCGCCCGACCACGGCCGACGTGACCTCGGGCATCCTGGACGCGCTGAAAGCGCTGCGCGCCGAACCGGCCGCTGCGGTGAAGGTCGATGCGGTCGTGATCGGCACCACCCATTTCATCAACGCGGTGGTGCAGCGCCGCCACGTGCAGAAGATCGGCGCGATCCGCATCGGCATGCCCGCGAGCGCCTCGCTGCCGCCGTTCTGCGACTGGCCCATGGATCTCGCATCCCTCGTCAATGGCGAGATTTTCATGCTGGAGGGCGGCCACGATTACGACGGCCGTCCGTTCATGCCGCTCGACACCGCCGGCCTCAAGAACGCCGCGCGAAAGATCAGGGATGCGGGCCTGCGCTCGGTCGCGGTGTGCTCGAGCTTCTCCCCGCTCGATCCCTCCTGCGAGACGACGGCGCGCGAGATTCTCGCGGAGATCTGCCCCGACGTCGCGGTGACGATGTCGCACGATCTCGGCCGCATCGGACTTCTGGAACGCGAGAATGCCGCGCTGCTCAATGCCTCCCTGCACGATCTCGCCATCACCACGGTCGCGGCCTTCCGCAAGGCGATCGCCGACAGCGGCATCGACGCGCCGCTGTTCCTGACCCAGAACGACGGCACGGTGATGCAGGCCGAGATCGCCACTGCGTTCCCGGTGATGAGCTTTGCCTCGGGCGCCACCAATTCGATGCGCGGCGCCGCGCATCTGTCCGGCCTCGACGATGCCATGGTCGTGGACGTCGGCGGCACCACCAGCGACATCGGCCAGCTCAGGCACGGTTTTCCGCGCGAGGCCAATGCCGTCGTGGAAGTCGGCGGCGTGCGCACGCTGTTCCGCATGCCCGACCTGCTCTCGATCGGTCTCGGCGGCGGCAGCCATGTCGACGAGGATCCGGTTCGCGTCGGCCCGCTCAGCGTCGGCTACCGCCTGACCTCGGACGCGCTGGTATTCGGCGGCTCGCGCCTCACGGCGACCGACGTCGCGGTCGCTGCCGGCCTGATCGACATCGGCGACCGCTCCCGCGTCGCCAGTCTGCCGAAACGCCTGATCGAGGCGGCGATGCGTGATGCCTGGCGCAAGCTGGAGGAAGACATCGACCGCATGAAGACCGAGGCCGGCGACGTGCCGCTGCTCGCGGTCGGCGGCGGCGCCTTCCTGGTGCCGGATCGCCTGCCCGGCATTTCCGAGATCGTGCGCGTGCCGCATGGCGATTGCGCCAATGCGGTGGGCGCCGCGATCGCGCAGGTCAGCGGCGAAGCCGACCAGGTGTTCCGCGATCTCAGCCGCGAGGATGCGATCGCAGCGGCGCGCGATATCGCCGCCGACCGTGCGGTGCAGGCGGGCGCGGCACGCGACAGCCTCAAGACCGTCGATGTCGAGGACATGCCGATCGCCTATCTGCCCGGCAATGCGCTGCGCGTGCGCGTCCGCGTTGCAGGCGCGATCGCCGATCCGGATCTGCCGGCGGCGGCTTGACGGGGGCGGCCAAACAAAAAGCGCGAAAACAACCCCATGCACAGTAGCCGGTGATTGGAAAATCAACGGCTTACGCCGGCAGACGCGGAGACGTCCCCGCACTCGAGTGATTCCGTCTCCAGCGGCGTCGCTGTCCACTCCGGCAAGGGGAGCGAGCGCGCACCGGCATCCCCACCGTTTGACACGTCGGGCAAAACAGGGGTATGATGCTAATATTCCGAAATCGTCGCGATCGCCTCTTCCTTCTCCCCTTGCGGGAGAAGGTGGCGCGCAGCGCCGGATGAGGGGTTCTATCCGCGAGTCCAGAACGTAGGGTGGGCAAAGCGAAGCGTGCCCACGTCTTTGCCCAATGGATGCGAAGACGTGGGCACGGCGCAAGTGCGCCTTTGCCCACCCTACGTTCTGCGTTCGCGGAGAGGTACCCCTCACCCTGGTGAGTCTGCATCGACCAGTGTCGCTGCCCTCTCCCGCAAGGGGAGAGGGCGCAGCAATGGGCTGCGCGCGCCTCGAACGCGCGCCGCCCCCTACTCCCAATACCAGGTCGAGAAATCGTTCTCGTATTGCGGCACGTCCTTCCAGACACCCTTCAGCTTCTTGGCTGTGATGGTGATCAGCTGCGGCTGGTACATGTAGGCGGAGACGGCGTCGGCGGCCAGCATGCGCTGGGCGTCGCCGAGAAGCTTGGCGCGGGCCGCCTCGTCCGGCGTCGACACGATCTGCTTGTAGAGCGCGTTGTACGCCGCGTTGTTGTAGCCGAGATAGTAGTCCGGCTCGGTGATCTTGACGAGGTCGAACGGCTCGACATGGCTGATGATGGTGAGGTCGAAATTGTGCGGGCCATTGCCGGCGAACACCTGCGACAGCCATTGCGCCCATTCGACGTTCTCGATCTTGGCGACGATGCCGATCTTGGCAAGCTGGGCCGCGACGATCTCGCCGCCCTGCCGCGCATAGGGCGGCGGCGGCAGCTTCAGGGACAGTTCGAGCGGCGTGGTGACGCCGGCCTCGGCGAGGAGCTTCTTGGCCTTCGCGGGATCGTAGGGATTGATGCCGGTGGTGTCGACGAAACCGAGGGCGCCCGGCACGTAGAAGCTGCCGATCGGCCTGCCGAACCCGTCCACCGCGCCGTCGATCATCGCCTCGCGGTCGATCGCGGCGAGGATGGCCCGGCGCACGCGGACGTCATCGAGCGGTTTCTTGCGGTGATTGATGGCGACGATGGTCTTGGCGCGGGAGCCGCCAACCAGCACGGTGAAGCGCGGATCGGCCTTGAACTGTGCGATGGTGCGCTGGGCCGACACGCGCGGGAAGGCGTCGACGTCGCCCGACAGCAGCGCCGCGGTCTGCGCGGACGGATCGGAGATGAAGCGGATCGTCACCTTCGAGAGCTTGATCGCGGCGGCGTTACGGTAGTCGGCCCATTTGGTCAGGGTCATCGAGGAACCCTTGGCCCAGGCGCCGAGCTGATACGGCCCGGTGCCGACGGGCTGCGTGACGTTTGTCGGCGCGCTCTTCGGCTCAACGATCGAGGCACTCGCCTGTCCCATCAGGAACGGCAGGTTCGGCTCGGCATTTTTCAGGGTGATCACGACAGTGTCGGCATCTGGCGCGGCAACCGACTCGAAGCTCTGGAACAGGCTCCTGTCCTTGTTGGTGCTGGTCGGCGCCGCATTGCGCTCGAACGAGAACTTCACGGCGGCAGAGTCGAACGGCTCGCCATTGTGGAATTTGACGCCCTTGCGCAGCTTGAAAGTGTAGGTCTTGAGGTCGGGCGACGCGGTCCAGCTCTCGGCCAGCAGGGGCGAAACGGAGCCGTCCTCGTTGATCTTGGTCAGCGTCTCGTAGATGTTGTAGAGCGTGACCTCGGCGATCGCGGCAGCGGCCGCGTTGGTGGGATCGAGCCCCGGCGGCTCCAGCGTCATCGCCATGACGACGCTGTCCTTCTTGCTTTGGGCAAGCACCGGCAGCGGCGCCGCGACAAGCGCGGCAGTGAGTGCGACGATGGATAGTTTCCTGAACATGCGTAACTCCCCTGCCTTCTCAATTCCCAGTCTACGCCAATCCTGCGCCTGAGACTAACCCTCCGCAGCAGGCTGCGGCAACGCCATCACCGCCTCCGCCTTGTGGCAGGCGGCGAGATGCGCCCCGCCCACCTTGCGTAGCTCAGGCAGGGCCTCGCGGCAATGCTGGTCGGCGAGCGCGCAACGCGGGGCATAGGGGCACCCCGTGGTGGCCGCCGATTGCGAGGCGATTGCCTGGGCCCCGCGCCTGCGCCGTCCGCCGCCAGCGCGCGCCCGCGGCACAGCATCCAGCAGCGCCCGCGTATAGGGATGGGCACAGTGCTCGAACAGATCCTCGGGGCGGCCCTGCTCGACGATCCGGCCAAGATACATCACCGCAACCTCGTCGCAGAGATAGTCGACGACGGCGAGGTCGTGGCTGATCAGGACGTAGCTCAGCCCGAACTGCTCCTGGAGGTCCTGCATCAAATTGAGGACCTGGGCCTGCACGGAGACGTCGAGCGCGGAGACCGGCTCGTCGGCGACGATCAGCTTCGGCTGCGTGATCAGCGCGCGCGCAATCGCGATGCGCTGGCGCTGACCGCCGGAGAATTCGTGCGGATATTTGTCCATGTCGGCATCGCGCAAGCCGACCTGGCGCAGCACCGCGGCGACGCGGTCGCGGAAGGTGGTGCGGTCGGCGCCTTCCAGCACAGTGAGCGGCTCGGCCACGATGCGCGCGATGGTCTGGCGCGGATCGAGCGAGCCGTAGGGATCCTGGAACACCATCTGGAAATCGCGCCGGGCGCGGCGCAGCTCGTCGGTGGAGAGCTGGTTCAGATCGCGGCCGAGCAGCGCGACCTGCCCCGACGTCGGCCGCTCCAGCGCCATCACCACCCGGGCAAACGTCGACTTGCCCGAGCCTGACTCGCCGACGATGCCGAGGCTCTTGCCGGCCTGAACCTGCACGCTGACGCCGTTGAGCGCGCGCACCTGCCCGGGCGGGCGGAACAGGCTTTCGCGGGGCAGCGTATAGCGCTGCTCGAGATCCCTGACGTCGAGAAGAGGCGCGGTGCTCATGCGGACAACGCCCCGACATTCGCGGCCATCGAGACATCGGTGCGCACGCAGCGCACGCCATGGCCGGCGCCGACTTCGACCATCGGCGGCAGCGCCGCGCGGCACTGATCGATCACAAGCGGACATCGTGCGGAGAAGGTGCAGCCGGCCGGAAGATCCGCGAGCTCCGGCACCGTGCCCGCGATCGTCGTCAGCCGCGTCCCCTTGCGCGCACCGAGCTTCGGCCGGGCGCGGAACAGGCCCTGCGTGTAGGGATGGCCCATGCGGCGGAACACCTCGTCGGTCGGCCCGCTCTCGACCACGGTGCCACCATACATCACCATCATGCGCTGGACGTTCTCGGCGATGACGCCGAGATCGTGCGAGATCAGGATCATCGACATGCCGCGCTCCTCGACGAGATCGGCGATGAGGTCGAGGATCTGGCCCTGGATGGTGACGTCGAGCGCCGTGGTCGGCTCATCCGCAATCAGAAGATCCGGCTCACAGGCGAGCGCCATCGCGATGGTGACACGCTGGCGCTGGCCGCCGGAGAACTGGTGTGGATAGGCATCGATGCGCTTTGCCGGATCCGGCAGCCCGACACGGTCGAGCAAGGCGATCGCCTCGCGCCGCGCCTGCGCCGCCGAATATTTCTTGTGACGCCGCAAGGGTTCTGCGACCTGATGGCCGATCGTGTGCATCGGATTGAGCGCGGTCATCGGCTCCTGGAAGATCATGCTGATGCGGTTGCCGCGCAGGCGGCAGTAATCGGCATCCGCAAGCCCGGCGAGTTCGTTGCCGTCGAGCTTGATGCTGCCGGTGACGATTGCGCTGTCCGGCAACAGGCCCATCAGCGACATCGCGGTGACCGACTTGCCGCAGCCGGATTCGCCGACGAGCCCGAGCGTTTCACCGCGCTTCAAGGCGAAGCTGACGCCGCGCACGGCCTGCGCCGGCCCGCGGCTGGTGTTGAGGCGGACGCCGAGATTGCTGACTTCGATCAGCGGCATGTCGGAGCGCTCAGCCATCGTCATCGCTCCCGCGCCAGGCGGGGATCGAGCAGGTCGCGCAATCCATCACCAAGGAGATTGAGGCCGAGCACGGCGACCGCGATGGCGGCGCCGGGATAGACCGCGAGCATCGGCGACTGGAACAGCAGCGTCTGCGCGTCGTTCAGCATCCGGCCCCAGGACGGCTGCGGCGGCTGCGTGCCGAGGCCGAGATAGGACAGAGCGGCCTCCGCGAGAATGGCGAGCGCGAACTGGGTGGTGACCTGCACGATCAGGATCGACAGGATGTTGGGCAGCACGTGCTCGATGGTGATGCGGAACTTGCCCTTCCCCGAGGCCCGCGCGGCCAGCACGAATTCGCGCGCCCAGATCGCGTTGGCCGAGCCGCGCGTCAGCCGGGTCAGCGTCGGGATCTGGAAAATGCCGATCGCGACGATCGAGGTCACCATGCCGGGTCCTACGACCGCGGCGAGCATGATGGCCGAGAGCACGGCCGGAAAGGCGAAGGTGAAGTCGGAGAAGCGCATGATGATCTCTTCGGTCCAGCCGCGCCGCGCCGAGGCGATCAGGCCGAGGCAGAGGCCGAAGGTGAGACCGATGCTGACCGCGATGATTCCGACCATGATGGTGGAACGGGCGCCGGCGAGGAGCAGCGAGACGATGTCGCGGCCGAAGGAATCGGTGCCGAGCCAGTGCGCCGCCGAGGGCGGCCGCAGTTTCGAGGCGATGTCGATCTCGTAAGGCGACCACGGCGTCCAGACCAGCGACAGCAGCGCCGAGGCGAGCACCAGCAGGCTGAGCGCGCCGCCGAGGACAAAACTGCGATGGCGCAGCGCGCGGCCCCAGAAGGTTTTGGCCGGCAGACGTCGCGTCGCGACCTGCGCATCAATCGGAGTGGTCAGGGGCGCGCTCACAGGTCGTGAACCTTGATACGGGGATCGATGAAGGCATAGAGCACGTCGACCACGAAATTGACGATGACCACCATGGTCGCGAGCAGCATCACGCAATTGCGCACCACGATCAGGTCGCGGTTGGCGATCGACTGGAAGATCAGGCGGCCGAGGCCCGGCAGGTAGAACACGTTCTCGATCACGATGGTGCCGGCGAGCAGATTGGCGAATTGCAGACCCATCACCGTCATCACGGGGATCATGGCGTTGCGCAGCACATGGCGCCACAGCACCTCGCGCTTGCCGAGGCCCTTTGCGCGCGCGGTGCGGACGAAATCCTCGCGCAGCACCTCGAGCACGGCTGAGCGCGTGACGCGGGCAAGGATCGCGGCCTGCACCACCGCAAGCGAGACCGCCGGCAACAGCAGCGATTTGACCCCGAGCCAGATGCCGTCCTCCCAACCGGCGAAGCCGCCGGCGGAGAGCCATTGCAGCCTGACCGAAAACAGGAGAACGAGAAGGATCGCGAACCAGAAATTCGGCAGCGCGATGCCCACCTGGGTCAGCGACATCACGCCGACATCGCCGAGCTTGTTATGGTTGGCGGCGGTGTAGATGCCGGCCGAGAGCGCCAGCGTCACCGTGATCGACATGGCCATGATCGCGAGCGGAATGGTCAGCACCAGCCGCTCCGCGATCAGGCTGCCGACCGGCGTGCCGTAGACATAGGAATTGCCGAGATCGCCGACCAGCAGGCCCTTGATCCATTGCAAGTAGCGAACCGCCAGCGGCTGGTCGAGCCCGAGCTTGACGGTGAGCGCGCGCACCGCGTCCGCCGAGGCGTCGGCGCCCATCAGCATCTGCGCGGCATTGCCCGGAAGCGCGTCCAGCACCAGAAAAATGATCACGGACGCGCCGACCAGCGTCGCCAGCAGGGTCAACAGACGTCGGAGGACAAATACGCTCATGCGCGACCGGTCTCGGGGCTCATCCGCGGCACGAACATCATGTCCGGACGCCCAAGGCAAGCCCTTTGCGAGCGCACCTCACCGTCACCCTGAGGTGCGCGCCCTTCGGCGCATCGCGCCGCAGGGCAAGCCTCGAAGGGCGACGGCCGGGCTGCATCTCGGCCGTTCATCCTTCGAGGCTCGCTGCACGGCGCACCGCGCCGCGCGGCTCGCACCTCAGGATGACGGGAACGACAGCGAGCTAACACATCCCTCAACAATGCGGTCTCCACAAGCTGCCCCTTAGTCCGGCCAGCGCGAGAGAAGGTCGCTTGAGGCCTCGAACAGCGCGCTCACGCGCAGCAATTCGGCATCATGCCGGAAGCGGCCGACGAGCTGAAGTCCGATCGGCAGGCCGTCGCGGCCAAAGCCCGAGGGAAGGCTGACGGCGGGATGCCCGGTCATGTTGAACGGCATGGTCCAGGGGAACCAGTGCGGCCGGACGCTGTCGAAATGCGCCCCGTCGATCTCGATGGTGCCGAACAAATCCTGCTTGATCGGCAGTGCGGTGCGCGTGAGGGTCGGCATCGCCAGGAAGTGGCCGCGCGCAAGCAGGGATTGCACCCGGCGGAACAGCGCGGTGCGCGCGAACATCGCCTCCTGGTAGTCGACGCCGCTGACCTCGGTCGCGAGCGCAAGCTGCTTGAGGAAGGCCTCGCTCAGCTCGTCCTTGTGCTCGGCTGCGAGTTTTGCAAACCGCGTGCGCCAGAGGGTGTGGTTGATGGCGCGCCAGATCGGCTCGATGTCAAAACCCTCGCCGGAGAATTCCTCGAGCTCGGCGCCAAGTCCGGCCAGCCGGTCGAGGCTGGCCTTGAAGCTGGCGGCGACTTCCGCGGACACCGGCCGGCCCGGCGGCGTCAGGCAGTACAGGATCCTCTGCCCGCGCAGATCGCCGCGCGGAGCGGCGGTGCCGACGAAATCGGGCACGCCGACGCCGATCGACCAGGGATCGCAGGCATCCTCGCCGGCCATGGCCTGCATCATCAGCGCGGTGTCGGCGACGGTGCGGGTGGTCGGGGTGACATAGGTCTGGTTGCCGAACACATCCAGCGCCTGGCTGTGCGGAATGACGCCGTTGCTCTGCTTCAGTCCCACCACGCCGTTGCAGGCGGCGGGAATCCGCGTCGAGCCGCCGCCGTCGGTGGCGATCGCGAGCGGCGCGATGCCGCTGGCCACGGCGACCGCCGCGCCGCCGCTGGAGCCGCCGGAGGAGCGGCAGGCGTCCCACGCATTGCGGGTGCGGCCGAACAGCGGCGAGTCGGTCAGGCACTTGCTGCCGAATTCCGGCGTCGTGGTCTTGCCGATCAGGATCGCGCCCTCGCTGCGCAGCCGCGCCACCGCCACCGCATCCTCGTTCGGCACATTGTCCTTGTAGGGAACGGCGCCGAAGGTCGTCTTGACGCCCTTGGTGTTGACGATGTCCTTGACGGTGACGGGGATGCCGTGCAGCAGGCCGAGCGGCTCGCCGGCCATCATTTTGCGCTCGGCCTCGCGCGCAGCCGCAAGCGCCTCGTCGCCGCAGATCGTGATGAAGCAGTTCAGCTCGGGTTGGAGCGCCTCGGCGCGGGCGAGCACGGCGCGGGTGAGCTCGACGGGCGAAATCTTCCGGGCGGCGATGAGCCCGCGCAGCTCGGTTGCGGATAGCAAGCAAGGATCGCCGTTCATCGTGACATCGCTCCGGAGCGGCCGCCGTTGGCCGATAGCATTGACAGCGAGGATGACAGTTTTGTTAACTCGCCGTCCAATACGATTTTGGACAGCAACCCATACGTTTTCGGTATGCCAATGGATCTTCGCCGGCTCCGCTATTTCGTCGCCGTGGCCGAGGCGCGCAGCGTCGGCAAGGCCGCCGAACGGCTGCGGATGGCCCAGCCGCCGCTCTCGGTCCAGATCCGCAAGCTGGAGGCCGAGGTCGGCGCGCCGCTGTTCCGCCGCGGCACGCGCGGCATGGACCTGACCGAAGCGGGCCAGGCGCTGCTGGCGCGCGCGGGCGAGGCGCTGGCGCTGGCGGCCGACGGCGTCGAAGCCGCGCGCGCGGTCGCGGCCGGCAGCCGGGGGCGGCTGTCCGTCGGCTACATGTTCGTGCTGGCGAACGCGATGCTGCCCCGTCTCATCCCCGAGCTGCGGCGATCGATTCCCGGGGTCGATCTCGACTTCGCCGAGCTCAGCGCCTCGACGCGCGAGGCGCGGCTGCTCGACCGCAGCGTCACCGTCGCGCTGTGCATGCCGCCGATCCACCATCCCGAAATCCAGGTGGCCCGGATCGGCACGCAACCGTTCATGCTGGCGATGCCGAACCGTTCGCCGCTTGCGCGCCTGAGCGCGGTGCCGATGGCACGACTCCAGGGCCGTCCGCTGATCGCGCTGCCGCCTCCGGAGCAGGATCCCTCCTCCTCCGTGGTCGCGGCCCTGCTGCGGCGGCATCAGATCGTGATGCCGATCGCCGGCCGGGTGGAGACGGTGCATTCGGCAATGAGCCTGGTTCTCGCCGGTGAAGGCCTTGCGATCCTGCCCGCCTGCGCGCAGCTCGGCGCGCCGCGCGGCGTCGTGTTCCGGCCGCTGCGGGACGCCACCGATTCCTTCGACGTCGCGGTCTGCTGGCGGCGGGACTCGCACAGCCCGCTGATCCGCACCTTCCTCAAATGCGCCGAAAAGGTCGTCGCATCGCTGTGACGCGCTACAAGGGCCAGGTGACCTCGTGGCTCCAGGGCGGATCGGCGCCCGGGCGGGTGCAGGTCAGGCCGGCGCAATTGGCGGCGAAGGACAGCGCGCGGCGCAGCTCGTCGGCACTGATGGCTTTCAGCTGCGGCCGCGCAAGGCGTCCCTGCTTGTGCAGGGCGAACAGCAGCGCCGCCTGAAAACTGTCGCCGGCGCCGATGGTGTCGGCGACCTCGACCTTGGGCGCTGCAACCTCGACCTGCCCTGCTCCCGCGTGCCAGGCGATGGCGCCGCTGTTGCCGCGGGTGATGACGACGAGGCTTGTGCCTTGCGCAAGCAGCGCGGCGGCCCGCTGCGCAAAAGGCTCCTCGCCGAAGAGGTAAGCGAAGTCGACGTCCGACATCTTGATGAGGTCGGCGGTCCCCGCGAACTCCGCCATGCGCGCGAGATAGGCCGGCTTGTCCCTGACCAGATTGGGGCGGCAGTTCGGATCGAAGGAGATCGTGGTGGACGCGCGCGCGTCCGCGATCAGCGCCTTGGTCTCGGCGGCGCCCTGGTCGTTGACCAGCGTGGTCGAGCCGACGTGGAGGGCTTCGATCGTATTGAACGGAATGGACCCGCGCCGGTAGGTCCAGCTCCGCGTCGCGGTCTCGGCGTCATAGAAGGCGTAGTGCGATTCGCCCGCGACGATGCGGACGAAAGCGAGCGTGGTCTGGTGGTCGCTACGGGTGGCAAGGCCGAGTTCGACATGCGAGGCAGCCGCGTGGTCCGCGATCATGCGGCCGAACAGGTCGGTCGAAATGCCGCCGACGAAGCCGGTCGGTGCGCCCAGGCGCGCCATGCCGATCGCGACGTTGAGACAGGAGCCGCCGACCGCCGGCATCACTGCCTCGCGGCCATCCGTGTTTCGCGTCGGCACGAAATCGATCAGCGCATCGCCGCAGGATATCAGCATTCGTTCTAACCCTCGGGAACGTCGCGCATCGCGGCCCGGCTGCCGCGGTCGACCTCGCGCAGCAGCTTGTACACCTCGCGCTTGCGGGCGTGGAAGGCCGCCATGTCGGGCGCGGTCGGCTCGCTCTTGCGCCCCAGCGCCGACATCTTGGCCATGGTCTCCCCGATCGAGGCACAGGCGCCGCCGGCCACCGCCCCGAGCATCGCGGCACCCAGCAGCACCGGCTCCTTCGTCTGCGGCAGCGCGACGGTGAGGCCGGTGGTGTCGGCCATGATCTGCCGCACCAGCGGACTGCGGCTGGCGCCGCCGCCCATGATCATGATGCTGGAACGCACGCCATGGGCTGCAAAGGCTTCGATCACCTCGGCGAGCCCGTAGGCGAGCCCGCACAGGCCGGCGACGAACAGGCGTTCCATCGACGCGACGTCGGTATCGAGATCGAGCCCCGCGATCACGGCGCGGGTGTCGGGGTCGGCATAGGGCGAGCGGTTGCCGATGAATTCAGGGAGAACGTGGATGTCGCGAGCCAGCAGCGCGGCGCGGCTGGCATCGCCGGCACGCGCGATGATGCGGCGTTCGAGCAATTCGATGAGGTCGACGCCCTCGCCCCGCGCCGCTGCGCTTGCCTCGGCATGGCCCGGATGCGACTTCAGGAGATGGTCGATCGCAGCCCCCGCGGCCGACTGGCCGCCCTCGTTGAGCCAGACATCCGGTACCATGCCGGAATAATAAGGACCCCACACGCCCGGCACGAAGCACGGCTCCTTGGTCGTCGCCATGATGCAGGCCGACGTTCCCATGATGTAGGCGAGACGGTCGCTGACATCGGTCGCCCCATCCGAGCCGTCGCGGCCGCCGATCGCGCCGATGCCACCGGCATGCGCGTCGATCAGCGCGGCGCCGACCGGTGTGCCGGCCGACAGGCCGAGCTCAGCCGCAGCGTCACGCGTGAGACCGGCGCCGAGCCGCGTGCCGGGCGCGACGATCTCGGTGCCGATGCGGACGTACTTCTCGTTGACGAAGTCCGACAGGCCGATGCGCTTGAAGAACGGCGCGCTCCAGCCGCCGCCGTCATGGGCAAGGTAGTTCCATTTGCAGGTGACGGTGCAGGTCGAGCGTTGCAGCGAGCCGGTGGCGCGCCAGGTCAGGTAGTCTGCCAGATCGAAGAAATGGCCGGCGGCGTCAAAGCTCGCGCGCAGATGCCGCTTCAGCCACAGCAGTTTCGGCATCTCCATCTCGGGCGAGATCGAGCCGCCGACATAGCGCAGCACGTCGTCCCCGGTCTCGTTGATCAGCCGCGCCTCGGCGATGGCGCGATGGTCCATCCAGACGATGACGTTGCGCTGCGCCTCGCCGGAGGCGCTGACCGTGACCGGCTCGCCTTGCTTGTCGAGGACGACTAGCGAACAGGTGGCATCGAAGCCGATGCCGCCGACTTTGTCGGGCGCGATTGCGGCTTCCGCCAACGCCGCCCGCACCGATGTCACACAGGCGTCCCAGATGTCGTCCGACGACTGCTCGACGATGTCGCCGGCCTCATGCCAGATCCTGATCGGATGCCTGGCCGTCGCCAGCAAGGTGCCGGCCTCGTCAAACACCCCCGCCCGCGTGCTCGTGGTCCCCACGTCGACGCCAATATACGCTCGCGGCATTGTCGCTCCCGGAAGCTCTCGTCAGTTTTGACGTAAGCCTACCAGCAAGTGTAGCCGCCATCCACCAGCACGATGCTGCCGGTCATCAGGCTCGCGGCGTCCGAGGCAAGGAACAGCACGACGGAGGCGATCTCCTCGACCTGCCCCATCCGCGCCATCGGGGTTCCACCGATCCAGGCGTCGTACATCTTGGCGTTGCTCTTCACGAAGGCGTTGAGCGGCGTCTCGATATAGGTCGGCGCCACCGCGTTGACGCGGATGCCGCGCGCGCCCCATTCGGCGGCCAACGATTTGGTCAGATGATGCACGCCGGCCTTGGAGGCATTGTAGAAGGACTGTTCCTGCGGCTTGTTGACGATGAAGCCGGACATCGAGCCGACATTGACGATGACGCCGCTCTTGGCCTTCAGCATGTGCTTGCCGAATTCGCGGCAGCACCAGAAGGTGCCGTTGAGATTGACGTCGATGACGTTGAGCCAGTGCTCGTCGGTGACGGTCTCCGCCGGGGTCTCGCTGCGGGCGATGCCGGCATTGTTGACGAGGATGTCGACCTTGCCGTGGCGGGCGACGAGGTCGTTGGCGACTTCCGCAACGCGCTTGGTATCGGTGACGTCCATGATCGCGGTTTCGATGTCGTAGCCCTTCGCTTTCAGCTCGGCCTTGGCGCTGTCGGCGATCTTGCTGTCGCGGTCGCCGATGATCACCTTCGCGCCGGCTTCGGCCAGCGCTTCGGCGCAGCCAAGGCCGATGCCCTGCCCGCCGCCGGTGATGAACGCGGTCTTGCCGGTGAGCTTGAATTTTTCCAGGTACATTTTTGTCTTCCGTTTCTTGCCGTTTTCTTGCCGTTTCTTGTCAGCCGCGAAGCGCGTTGCCGCGCTCGTCGAAGCGGTGGATGCGCGCGGGGTCCGGCAGCAGCGACACGTGGTCGCCGGCATGCAGGCTGAGCTCGCCGATGTAGCGCGCAGTCAGCATGCCGAGCGGGCCGGCATCGACATAAAGGAACGTATCGCTGCCGAGATGCTCGGCGACCGCGATCGTGCCCTGCCAGCCGCCGCCGTCACGCTCGATCCTGAGATGCTCCGGCCGCACGCCGATGGTGGTCGCGCCCTGCTGCGCGGCGAGTTCGCCGGTGACGAAATTCATCTTGGGCGAGCCGATGAAACCGGCGACGAAGAGATTGGCGGGCTTTTCGTAGAGCTCCAGCGGCGAGCCATATTGCTCGATCTTGCCGGCGTTGAGCACGACGATCTTGTCCGCCATGGTCATGGCCTCGACCTGGTCGTGGGTGACGTAGATCGCGGTGGTGCCGAGCTGCTTCTGCAGCCGCGTCACCTCGATCCGCATCTGCACGCGCAGCGCGGCGTCCAGGTTCGACAGCGGCTCGTCGAACAGGAACCCCTTGGGCTCGCGCACGATGGCCCGCCCGATCGCGACGCGCTGGCGCTGGCCGCCGGAAAGCTCGCGCGGCTTGCGGTCGAGATAGGGCGTCAAGTTCAGCGTCGCGGCCGCGGCCTCGACCTTGCGGTTGATCTCGTCCTTGGGCAGGCCGGCCATCTTCAGGCCGAAGCCGATATTGCCGCGCACGCTCATATGCGGATAGAGAGCGTAGGACTGGAACACCATCGACAGCCCGCGCTTCGCCGGCGGCGTATCCACCACGTTCTTGCCGTCGATCAGGATCTTGCCGCCTGAGACGTCCTCGAGCCCGGCGATCAAACGCAAGAGCGTGGTCTTGCCGCAGCCGGAGGGACCAACGAACACCACGAAGGAGCCGTCGGCGATGTCGAGGTCGGCACCCTTGATGATATGCACCGGGCCGAAGGATTTTTGCACGTCCTGAAGTGTGATCTGACCCATGGCAGCCCCTTTACTTCACCGCGCCGAAAGTGAGCCCGCGCACGAGCTGTTTCTGGCTGAACCAACCGAGGACGAGAATGGGCGCGATCGCCAGCGTCGAGGCCGCCGACAGCTTTGCCCAGAACAGCCCTTCCGGGCTGGAATAGGAGGCGATGAACGTCGTCAGCGGCGCGGCGTTCGAGGTCGACAGATTGAGCGTCCAGAACGCCTCGTTCCAGGCGAGGATGAGATTGAGCAGCATGGTCGACGCCAGGCCCGGGATCGCCATCGGCGTCAGCACATAGATGAGCTCGCGGCCGATGGTGGCGCCGTCCATGCGGGCGGCCTCCAGGATGTCGCGCGGGATCTCCTTGAAATAGGTGAACAGCATCCAGACCACGATCGGCAGATTGCCGAGGCAGAGGATGAAGACGAGGCCGATGCGGGAATCGAGCAGGCCGAACGTCTTGTAGATCAGGTAGATCGGGACCAGCACGCCGACCGGCGGCATCATCTTGGTCGAGAGCATCCAGAGCAGGATGTCCTTGGTGCGCTTGGTCGGCGAGAACGCCATCGACCAGGCCGCGGGAATGGCTATCAGGAGCGCAATGAGCGTCGAGCCGCCGGCGATGATGACCGAGTTCATGGCGTGAAGGAAATAATCGCTGCGTTCCTGCACGGTCGCGTAGTTTTCCGTCGTCCAGTGGAAGAACAGGAAGGACGGCGGGATGGCAAAAGCCTCCAGCTCGGTCTTGAAGCTCGCCAGCACCATCCACAGGATCGGGAAGAAGATCAGGAAGCCGAAGAGCCACGCCCCGATCGTCGATATCACCACCTGCTGCGTCGTTGACTTGCGCGCCATGATTCAGGCTTCCAGGTTGCGGCCGACGATGCGGACGAGGAAGAAGGCGACGACGTTGGCGATCACGACGGCGACGAGGCCGCCCGCGGAGGCGCTGCCGACGTCGAACTGGATCAGCGCCTGCGAATAGATCAGGAAGGCGATGTTGGTGGTCTGCAGGCCCGGCCCGCCGCCGGTGGTGACGAAGATCTCGGCGAACACCGTCAGCAGGAAGATGGTCTCGATCAGGATCACCACCGTGATGGGCCGCGCCAGATGCGGCAGCGTGATGTAGATGAAGGTCGACACCGCGCTGGCGCCGTCCATCTCGGCCGCCTCCTTCTGCTCCTCGTCGAGCGATTGCAGCGCGGTCAGCAGAATGAGCGTCGCGAACGGCAGCCATTGCCAGGCGACGATCAGGATCACCGCGAGCAGCGGCGCGTCGGTGAACCAGTCGATCGGCGTCAGCCCGAACACCCTGGCGAGCCAGGCGAACAGGCCGGAGACCGGGTGCATCAGCAGGTTCTTCCAGACCAGCGCGCTCACCGTCGGCATCACGAAGAACGGCGCGATCACCATCAGCCGCACGATGTTGCGGCCGATCACGGGCTGGTCCATCAGCAACGCCAGGGGAATGCCGAGCAGGATCGTCAAGGCCAGCACCGAGCCGACGAGCACCAGCGTGTTCTGGAGCGAGGCGAGGAACGCGGGATCGGTGAGGAAGTAGCGGAAGTTTTCCAGCCCGACGAAGGCTTCGGAGCCGGGATCGAGCAGGCTGTAATGCAGCGTCGAGAAGTAGATCGTCAGCGCCAGCGGGACGATCATCCAGATGAACAGCAGCCCGACGGCCGGGGTCAGGAGCGCGCGCGCAAGGAATTGCGTCTGCCGGGTTGCCATCCCTGAGGTCTCCTCTGGGGAAGAAGGCGGCCATCCGTCCGGGGCTGGTGGATGGCCGCCAGTGTGAGCTCAGGAGGGAGAGCTCGGGTTCACTTGATGTAGCCGGCGCGCTTCATCTCGCGCTCGCTGACCGATTGCGCCGCGGTGAGCGCGGCATCGACCGTCATCGAGCCCGCGAGCGCCGCCGAGAACTGCTGGCCCACTTGCGTGCCGATGCCCTGGAATTCCGGGATCGCGGCGTATTGCACGCCGACGTATGGCACCGGCTTCACGGTTGGCTTGTTCGGATCGGCCGCGTCGATCGAGGCCAGCGTCAGCTTGGCGAAGGGCGCCACCTTCAGATATTCAGGGTTCTGGTAGAGCGAGGTGCGCGTGCCCGGCGGCACGTTGGCCCAGCCGTCTTTCGCCGCCACGATCTTGGTGTAGTCCTTGCTGGTTGCCCAGGCGATGAACTTCTCGGCGGCTTCGGCTTTCTTCGAGCCGGCTGGGATCGCCAGGCTCCAGGCCCACAGCCAGTTGGCGTTCTTGCCGAGGCCGGTGTTCGGCGCCATCGCAAAGCCGACCTTGTCGGCGACCTTGGATTCCTTGGGATTGCTGACGAAGGACGCCGCGACCGTCGCGTCGATCCACATCGCGCATTTGCCGGCGTTGAACAGCGCCAGATTCTCGTTGAAGCCGTTGGAGCTCGCGCCGGGAGGGCCCGCGTCTTTCATCAGGTTGACGTAGGTCGTGAGCGTCGCCTTCCACTCCGGCGTGTTGAACTGCGGCTCCCACTTCTCGTCGAACCAGCGTGCGCCGTAGGAATTGGCCATCGCCGAGAGGAACGCCATGTTCTCGCCCCAACCGGCCTTGCCGCGCAGGCAGATGCCGTAGACGCCCCCGCTCTTGTCGGTGAGCTTCTTGGCGGCGTCGATGACGAACTCCCAGGTCGGCTTTTCCGGCATCTTCAGGCCGGCCTTCTCGAACAGGTCGGTGCGGTACATCACCATCGAGCTCTCGCCGTAGAACGGCGCCGCGTAGAGCTTGCCGTCGACGGAGACCGCGTCCTTGATCTTGGGCAGCAGGTCGGCGACGTCGTAATCGGCGCCGAGATTGGCGAGCGGCACCAGCCAGCCCTTCTTGGCCCAGATCGGCACCTCATAGGTGCCGATGGTCAGCACGTCGAACTGGCCGCCCTTGGTGGCGATGTCGGTGGTGACGCGCTGGCGCAGCACGTTCTCCTCCAGCGTCACCCATTTCACTGAAATGTCGGGGTTCTTCTTGGTGAATTCACCGGTCAGCCCCTGCATGCGGATCATGTCGCCATTGTTGACGGTGGCGATCGTCAGGGTGGTTTCGGCCATCGCGGGGACGGCCAGCAGGACAGACGCGCCGCAGACGGCGCCCAGGACGTGTTTCACAGTGACCTCCCTAAGCTCGCGCTTTTGAGCATATGCCCACGCGTTGGGCGTATGTTCAATCGGGAGAGAACGGTTGTCAAGCACGCGCAAGGGTGTTTGCGCAACTTATGAGTGCTGCGGTGCGGGAGGGGTCGCCCCGCCCACACCGTCGTGCTCCGCGAAAGCGGGGCACCCAGTACGCCGTGGACGTCTATTGGTTTGCCTCAAGCGGGGCCGCGGCGTACTGGATCATCCGCCTTCGCGGATGATGACAGTGGTGTAGGTGGCGAGACCGCCCGCCTCTACCGCTCCAGGATCGCCCTCGCCGTCGCCTCGTCCGTGATCAGGCCGTTGATCAGGCCTCCGCTCAGCGCCGCCGCGATCGCCGGCACTTTGGCCGCGCCGACGGCGGCGCCGATCGTCGTGGTCTTCGCCGGCACTTCCGGCGGGATGCTGGTGAGGCGCTTGTTGGTGCCGGCCTTGAGCAGGCGTCCCCTGGAATCATAGGCCCAGCCGGTGATCTCGCCGATGGCGCCCTGCCGCATCATCTCGAACAATTCATCACGCGTGACGAAGCCATCGACATGGACCTGCGCCTTCTGGTCCATCTGGCCGATGCCGACGAGGCGCAAGTCCGCCTTGGCCGCGACCGCCTTCACCTTGGCGATCGGCTCGATCCGCACCATCTTGTTGCGCTCGTCCTCCGACGACATCAGGAACGGCAGCGGCATCGGGTAATGCCGCGCGCCGGTGCGGTCGGCGAGCCGGCCGACAGTGTCGTAGAAGCTCGCCGAACCGTCGGCGGAGATGTTGCCGACCAGCGAGACGATCTGGTGGTTGGGCCGGTCGATCGGCGTGACGCGTTCGACTGCGGCACGCACCGCCCTTCCCGTGCCGAGCGCGACGATGACCGGCGTCTCGGAGCGTAGCGTGGCATCGAGCAGGTTGGCGCAGCGTTCGGCGATGCCGGCGGTGGCCTGCGGCGCGGCAGGATCTTCCGGCACCACCTCACAATGGACGAGATCGAACCGCTCCTTCAGGCGCGCCGCCAATTCCATGCAGGCGGCGATGGGATGTTCGAGCCGGAAGGTGATGAGCCGTTCGGCGAGACACAGCGAGACCAGCCGCTGCGCCGAGGCGCGCGAGACCTGGAGCATTTTTGCGATCTCGTCCTGGGTGTGGCCGGCAATGAAATAGAGCCAGCCGGCGCGCGCGGCATCGTCGAGCCTGGATTTGTCGTTCTCGGCGGCCATGGCGGGCGTTACGCTTCCTTCCAGAAATCGCTCATCTGCGCGAAGACCCGATCGGCCCCGGCGGCGGCCAATATAGCCTGCCCGTCACGCGCGCGGTAATGGCTACCGCCGACAAATCCCCAGACAGCCATGCCGGCGGCCTTGGCGGCCTGTACGCCGCTGACGCTGTCTTCGATCACCAGGGTGCGCGCGGGTTGCGCGCCCATCTTCAAGGCGGCATAGAGAAAGAGGTCGGGTGCGGGTTTACCGTGTTTGACCATCTGTGCGGTATAGAGCCGATCCTCGAAATGCGATGAGAGACCGGTGACATCAAGCGACAATGCGACGCGGTCGATATCGCTCGACGAGGCCACGCAGTGCGGCGCTTTCAATACGGACAAGACCGAGCCTATCCCGGGGATCGGCTGAAGCGCCCCCGCAAATGTCTCGAGCACGCGCATCTTCAGCCGCGGCAGAAATTCGTCGGGCAAGACCTCGCCGCGCTCGCGAAAATACTCTCCGATCGCAGCCGAGCTGCGCCCGAGGAAAAGTTCAAGCGCCTGCTCCACACTGAGCGCGAGGCCGAACTCTGCGAGCACCTCGGACAAGCAGCGGCAGCTCAGCAACTCGCTGTCGACGAGCACGCCGTCGCAGTCGAAGATGACGAGATCTGGCCTGTCGGGAACCATCGGGGTATTCGATCATATACTCATCTGCTGGGCAATAGCTCAGGTTCGCTGGAGGTTGGGAGGCCAACGACCGCAACACCCGTCATTGCGAGGAGCTCTTGCGACGAAGCAATCCAGAATCCCTCCGCGGAGAACTCTGGATTGCTTCGCTTCCGCCTTCGCTCTTCGAGCTACGGCGGACAAGCCGCTCGCAATGACGCGGAAAGACCGTAGCCCGCATGGAGCGCAGCGGAATGCGGGGACAGTGGTCCCGGATTGCGCTGCGCTCCATCCGGGCTACGTACCGACCGCGCGCTCCGCCGTCATCCTGAGGTGCGAGCCTTGCGATGCAATCGCATCGCAAGGTGAAGCCTCGAAGGATGGGCTACGGACTCGCGGCCCATCCTTCGAGGCGCGCGAAGGGCGCGCACCTCAGGATGACGGTTGCGATCGTGGAAGGAGAGGATCGTAGTCCGTATGCAACGCAGCGGAATGCGGGGCAGCAGCGGTCCCGGATTACGCTTCGCTCCATCCGGGCCACGCAGCATCACCGCCGCTGATTGTACACGTCGATGCACACGGCCCCCAGCAGCACCAGGCCCTTGATGACCTGCTGGTAATCGATGCCGATGCCGAGGATGGACATGCCGTTGTTCATCACGCCCATGATCATGGCGCCGACCACGGCGCCGCCGACGCGCCCCACGCCGCCATAGGCGGAGGCGCCGCCGATGAAACAGGCGGCGATGACGTCGAGCTCGAAGCCGAGGCCTGCTTTTGGCGTCGCGGTGTTCAGACGCGCGGCGAAGACGAGGCCGGCGAGCGCGGCCAGCACGCCCATGTTGACGAATGTGAGGAAGGTCAGCCGCTCGGTCTTGATGCCGGACAGGCTGGCCGCCTTGGCGTTGCCGCCGACGGCGTAGATCTGGCGGCCAATCACGGTACGGCGGGTGACGAAGCCATAAAGCGCGATCAGCGCGCCCATGATCACCAGCACGTTGGGCAGGCCGCGATGCGAGGCGATCAGATAGGTGAAATAGAGGACGGCGCAGGCGAGCAGAATGCTCTTGCCGAGGAAGAACGCGTAGGGCTCGACCTCGATGCCGTGCAACTGCTCGCGCGAGCGTCCCCTGGCGCTGGCATAGACGAGACCGAGCGCGAGCACGGCGCCGATCAGCATCGAGGTCGGATGCAGCGTGCCGGCCTCGGGCAATATTTCCGGAATGAAGCCCGACGACAGCTTCTGGAACGTCGCCGGGAACGGTCCGAGCGACTGGCCCTGCAACACCGCGAGCGCCAGGCCCTTGAACACCAGCATGCCGGCCAGCGTCACGATGAAGGACGGGATCTTGAAATAGGCCACCCAATAGCCCTGCGCAGCGCCGATGGCCGCGCCGACCACGAGGCAGGCGATGAAGGCGAGGGTGTAATCGATCTTGTAGGTGACCATCAGCACGGCGGCGACCGCGCCGACGAAGCCCGCGACCGAACCCACCGAGAGGTCGATATGCCCGGTCACGATCACCAGCAGCATGCCCAGCGCCATGATGACGATGTAGCTGTTCTGGAGCACCAGGTTCGTCAGGTTGAGCGGCTGCAGCAGCGTGCCGCCGGTCATGACCTGGAAGAACAGCATGATCGCGATCAGCGACATCAGCATGCCGTAATTGCGCAAATTGTTCTTGATGAAGCTGCCGGTCCGGCGCTCCTCGGGCAGCGATACCGTCTTGTCGGTCATGGCTGCGATCCTCCCATCTCCGCGGCCTCAGGCACGCCGTTGCTTCTTTCATTGCGCATGATCGCGCGCATGATCTTTTCCTGTGTCGCCTCCTTGCCGGAAAACTCCCCGACGAAGGCGCCGTCGTTCATCACGCAGATGCGGTCGCAGATGCCGAGCAGCTCGGGCATCTCCGAGGAGATGACCACGACGCCGCGGCCGGCCTCGGCAAGCTCGTTGATGATACAGTAAATCTCGTATTTGGCACCGACGTCGATGCCCCTTGTCGGCTCGTCCAGGATCAGGACCTTCGGGTCCGTCATCAGCCATTTCGACAGCACCACCTTCTGCTGGTTGCCGCCGGAGAGCTGGCCGGTCTCCTGGTAGACATCGGAGCAGCGGATGCGCATGCGGTTGCGATAGTCGCTGGCGACCTTCAGCTCGGCGATATCATCGATCACCCGGTTCGGCGCGACCTGGTGCAGGCTCGCCAGCGTGATGTTCTTGCGGACGTCGTCGGCGAGGATCAGGCCGAGCTGCTTGCGGTCCTCGGTGACATAGGCAAGCCCGGCGTCGATCGCGGCGGCCACGCTCGGCAGCACGATCTCGCGGCCTTCAAGGCGGATGCGGCCGCTGATATCGGTGCCCCAGGAACGGCCGAACAGGCTCATGGCGAATTCGGTGCGGCCCGCGCCCATCAGCCCGGCGATGCCGACGACCTCGCCGCGCCTGACGCCGAAATTGACATTCTTGATCACCTGCCGCTCGGGATGAATGGGGTGATAGACCGACCAGTTCTCGACGGTCAGGACGGGCTCGCCGATCTTCACGTTGCGCTCGGGAAAGCGATGGGCGAGATCGCGGTTGACCATGCTACGGATGATGCGGTCTTCCTGGATCGGCTCGGCGTGGCAGTCGATGCTGTCCACGGTGCGGCCGTCGCGCAGCACGGTGATGTGGTCGGCGACCTTGGCGACCTCGTTGAGCTTGTGCGAGATCAAGATCGAGCCGATGCCCTGCGCGCGGAAGGCCGTCAGCCGTTCCAGCAGCGCGGCGCTGTCGGCTTCGTTCAGGCTCGCAGTCGGCTCGTCCAGGATCAGCATCCGCACGCGCTTGGACAGCGCCTTGGCGATCTCGACCAGCTGTTGCTTGCCGACGCCGAGATCGGTGATCAGCGTATCCGGGGATTCCTTCAGGCCGACCTGCGCCAGCAGATCGCGCGTGCGCCGGTACACCTCGTCGCGATCGATCACGCCGAGCTTCGACGGCGGATGCGACAGGAAGATGTTCTCGGCGATCGACATCAGCGGGATCAGTGCGAGTTCCTGATGGATGATGATGATGCCGAGCGCCTCGGAATCGTTGATGTCGCGGAAGCGGCGCTCCTCGCCCTCGAAGACGATGGTGCCCTCGTAGCTGCCGGCCGGATAGACGCCGCTGAGCACCTTCATCAGCGTGGATTTGCCGGCGCCGTTCTCGCCGACGAGGGCGTGGATCTGCCCGGCGTCAACCGAGAAGTTGACGTCGCGCAGCGCCTGGACGCCTGAAAAGCTCTTGCTGACGTTGCGCATCTCCAGCATGGCGGTCATGATTTTACGTCCCTCGATGGCTGCTAGTTCACCTCTCCCCGCTTGCGGGGAGAGGTCGGATCGCATCGCAAGATGCGATCCGGATGAGGGGGAGTCTCCGCGAGTCTCACTGCCACCTCCCTCGCGGAGGCTCCCCCTCACCCCGACCCTCTCCCCGCAAGCGGGGAGAGGGAGAAGACGTTCTCCCCGCACGCGGGGACAGGCAAAAGAAAGAGTCTTACTGGAACTGCGACTTCTTGTAGTAGCCGCTGTCCACCAGGGTCTTCTCCCAGTTGTCCTTGTAGACCACGACTGGCTTCAGCAGATAGGACGGCACGGTCTTGACGCCGTTCTCGTAGGTCTTGGTGTCGTTCACCGTGACCTGCTTGCCGGCGAGCGCGGCGTCGACCATGTCGGCGGTCACCTTGGCGAGGTCGCGGGTGTCCTTGAAGATGGTCGAGTACTGATCGCCGCGCAGCATCGCCTTGATCGAAGGCACCTCGGCATCCTGGCCCGAGATGACGGGCATCGGCTGATCGGCGCTGCCGTAGCCGACACCCTTCAGCGAGGAGATGATGCCGATCGAGATGCCGTCATAGGGCGACAGCACCGCATTGATCTTCTTGTTGCCGTAGTAGGCGCTGAGCAGGTTGTCCATGCGGGCCTGCGCGGTGGCGCCGTCCCAGCGCAGGGTCGCGACCTTGTCCATGCCCATCTGGCCGGAGACGACGACGAGTTTGCCGCTGTCGATATATGGCTTCAGCACGCTCATCGCACCGTTGTAGAAGAAGTAGGCGTTGTTGTCGTCGGGCGAACCGCCGAACAGCTCGATGTTGAAGGGACCCTTGCCGTCCTTGAGGCCGAGACCCTGCACGATCGATTCCGCCTGGAGCACGCCGACCTGGAAATTGTCGAAGGTGGCATAATAGTCGACGTTCGGCGTGCCGCGGATCAGGCGGTCATAGGCGATCACGGTGATGCCTTTTGCCTTCGCCTGCTTGAGCACGTCGGACAGCGTGGTGCCGTCGATCGCCGCGATCACCAGCGCTTTCGCGCCCTTGGTCACCATGTTCTCGACCTGCGAAAGCTGGTTCGGAATGTCGTCCTCGGCATATTGCAGGTCGGTGTTGTAGCCGCGCTCCTTCAGAACCTTGACCATGTTGTTGCCGTCGTCGATCCAGCGCGCCGACGATTTGGTCGGCATGGCAATGCCGACCGTCGCCTTGTCCTGGGCGGAGGCGGAGACGCCTGCGGCCATCGTTGCAGCGCCGGCCAGCGCCAGCGCGAGGAAGGTCGTCTTCAGTTTCAGCATGCTTCACTCCCTTTGGGTGTCAGACTGTTTTTTGGTTTCGTCGAGAACAGAGGTAGAGGTCGGCTTCGTATCTCCTAAGCGAGCTTGACGTCGGGCTCGGCGCGCCCGCGCGCGGAGGCCTCGAGCAGAAAGGTGCAGCCGGCTTGCGGGTCAGCCGCGCGCGCCGCCGCGTCCATATCCTGCCACGCCGAGGTGACGAGCAGGCGCGACAGGTCGGGGCCGACGAACGCCGGGCAACTGGACTGCGTTGCCGGCACGCCGAGCGAGCGCAGGCGCTCGCCTTGCGGAGAATAGACGTCGATGCGGCTCGCGCCCCAGCACGCATTCCAGATCTGTCCGTCAGCATCGCACACCGAGCCGTCGAGGCCGCCGATGCCGCTGTGGCGCAGCAGCACCTCCGGCTCGCCGCGCGGCAGGCCCGTCGCGGGGTTGAGCGGCACCGCGTACACCACCGCGCGCGCGGTGTCGGTGAAATAGCCGGTGGCGCCGTCAGGCGAGAAGCAGATCGAATTGGGAATGCTGATGCCCGGAAACAGGGTCGATATCTTGCCGCGGTGAAGCGCGTAGATCGCGCCGGCCCCCCGCTCGGCCTTCTTGCCCATGGTGCCGATCCAGAACGTGCCCGACTGGTGCACGCGGCAATCATTCGAGCGCGTCGCGGCATTGTCCGCTTCGAGCGGACAGAACAGCGTCATCGCACCGTCGGCAAGATTGCGGATGTAGAGGCCGTCCTCGGCCACGATCAACTGCCGCTCGGCATCGATGCGCCCGAGCGCACTTGCCATCCGGCCGAGCGCGTGGACGCGGATCGCGCCGCTGCCGAGATGCGCCTCGAACAGCTTTCCCTCGCGAATGTCGAACCACCACGCCGTGTCGGTGGTCACATCATAGGTCGGTCCTTCACCGAGATGACACGGCTCGACAGACAGAACCGACGTCGGCACCTGCTCGATCATGGCGCCCTCACCCCGAAGCGATAGACGGTGTGATGCCGATAGACCTGGCCGGGATCGAGGCGCGGGCTCGGGAAATCCGGCCGGTTCGGCGCGTCGGGCCACATATGCGGCTCCAGGCACATCGCGTCCGACTGCCGGATCAGCTTGCCGCCCTTGCCCGACATCGTGCCGTCGAGATAGTTGCCGGAATAGACCTGAACGCCGGGCTGATTGGTGAAGAGCTCCATGACGCGCCCCGAGCGCGGTGCTTCCAGCCGCGCCGCAAGCGCGAGCTTGCCGTCGCGGCCGAGGCAATAGGTGTGGTCGTAACCCCTGCCGTTGCGCAATTGCTCATGGCTTTCGCGGATGCGCCCGCCGACAGCATGGGCCTCGCGGAAGTCGAATGGCGTTCCGGCCACGCTGCGCGGCGGCTCCGGGAGCGGAATGGCGGTGGGGTCGATCGCGAGGAAATGCTCGGCGGCGACTGTGAGCTTGTGGTCGAGGATCGGCGTGCCTGATGTGGCGCCTTCCAGATTGAAGAAGCTGTGGTTGGTGAGGTTGATGATGGTGGGACGATCCGTCCGCGCCTCCATCATCAGCGACAATTCGCTCGGGCCGGTGACGCGATAGGTCAGGCGGACGTCGAGTTGGCCGGGATAGTTCTCCTCGCCATGCGGGCTCGTGTAGGTCAGTGTCACCGCGGGCTCGGTGCCCTCCTCGATCGCGGCAATGTCCCAGAGCTTGCGATCGAACCCGTCGAGGCCGCCATGCAGCGCGTTCGGACCGTTGTTGACGGGGAGCTGGAAGGTCTCGCCGTCAAGCGAGAATTGTCCCCTGGCGATGCGGTTGGCGTAGCGGCCGACGGTGGCGCCCAAAAACTTGCGTTCGGCGAGGTAGCCAGCGAAGGCGTCATGGCCGAGCACGACATCGTCGCAATGTCTTTTCGCGTCCGGCGCGATCAGCGCCTGGATCACGGCGCCATGGGTGATGATCCGCGCCTCGAACCCGTCCTCCCCGCGCAGCACGATACGCTCGACTTTGCGGCCGTCGGGCAGTGTTCCGAAGACGTCTTTTTCTATTTTCTTTGAGCTGGCCATGTTCAGTCCACGAAGGGTTCGACGATGGTGCGCTTGCCGAGCAGGAAGGCGTCGGCGACGAGACGCAGCGGGACCAGATCGACATCGCTCGCGCCTGACGCCGCCAGCTTGACGAAGCGGGCGTACAATTCGCGATATTCCTGATCGGGCGCCTCGGCAATGGCCTTGCCGTCAACAGCCATCCGCCGGCCCCCGCCAGACAAACTCATCCGGCCCTGATCGGCTTCCGCGACGATATCCCAGCTCTGCGGCCCGGTCTGGCGGAAGTCGAATTCGGCCGTAATCGGCAGGCCGCTGATATCGGTCAGCGCCAGGTTCGCCGCGATCGGCGCCTGGCAATTGGCGGGAAAGGCGAGTTCGGCCGCGGTGACGAACACCGGCCTCGGCAGGATGCGGGTCAGGATCGACAGGGCGTTGATGCCGGGATCGAACACGCCAAGGCCGCCCGGCTCCCAGATCCAGGCCTGGCCGGGATGCCAGACGCGGACATCCTCCTTCCAGTTGATGTGCACGGATTTGATCCGGCGCGCGGCGAGCCATTCGCGAGCCGGCTCGACCGCCGGCGCATGGCGCGAATGCCAGGTCGCAAACAGCGTACGCCCGGCTTCCGCCGCCATCGCAATCAGCGGGTCCAGCTCGGCAACGCCGGTGCCCGGCGGCTTCTCCAGCATAACATGCTTGCCGGCAGCGAGCGCGGCGGCGGCCTGCGCGCGGCGCACCTGCGGCGGCGTGCAAAGCGAGACGGCGTCGATCGGCGGCCCGTTCTCCAGCAATTCCTCGATGGTGGCAAAGTGCGGCAGGTCCGGCAGCGAGGCGTTGCGGCTCGCCACGGCCGCGAGCGTCGCGCCCGGCGTCGCGGCGATCGCGCCCACGTGCTGGTCGCGCGCGATCTTGCCGAAGCCGACGATGGCGATGCGAAGGTCTGTCACGCTCATTCTCCAGTATTCGCCGATGGCAGCGGGTCCGCCGGCGCGGTCTCGATCACGGTGCCCTCGTGACGGCGCATGCCGTTGTGAATGACATAGACCATCGCGTCCGAGGCGGTTTCCGCATCGCCGGCGGCGATGGCATCGACGATCTTCTGATGCCAGAGCAGCACGGTGTCGCGATCGTCGGGCTCGACCGGGGCGCTGAGCAGGAACGAGGCGCGAAGCGCGGCCTCGATGACATGCCCGATCGAGCGCATGAACAGATTGCCCGAGGCCCGCGCCACCGCAACATGCAGTGCAAGATCGGCATCGGCGAAGCCGACGGAATCCGAGGCTTCCCGCCGCATCCGTTCCATGCTGCGGCGCAGTTCGGCGGCATCCTCGTCCGACCGATGCGCCGCCGCGAGCGCGGCCGCGCGCGGCTCGACCGCCAGACGAATCTCGGCGAGGTCGTTGAGGAAGCGCTTGTCGATGCCGGCGTCCAGATGCCAGGCCAGCACGTCGGCGTCGAACATGTTCCAGGCCGCGCGTTCGCGCACGACGGTACCGACCCGCGCCTTGGTGGTGAGCAGGCCCTTGGCGACCAGCGTCTTCACGCTCTCGCGCAGCACCGGCCGCGAAACGCCGAACATCGCGATCATCTCGGCATCACCAGGCAGGCGCGTCCCCTCCGCGTAGCGGCCGGCGATGATGTCGACGCCGATCGAACGCGCCACTTCCGCGTGGTTGGAATGGGCCCGCCGCGTCGGGATGACGACGATGCGCGAGGTCATGTGGCGGCTCCTGCGCTCTTGGCCACGGGCCGGCGCGCCAGCGCGACCAGCCCCTGCTGAAGTGCGATGAAGGCGAACAGCAGCACGCCGGTCGCGATCTTGGTCCACCAGCTCGACAACGTGCCGTCGAAATTGATGTAGGTCTGGATCATGCCCTGGATCAGTACGCCGAGGAAGGTGCCGATCACGGAGCCCTGCCCGCCCGTCAGCAGCGTGCCGCCGATCACGACGGCGGCGATGCTGTCGAGCTCGACGCCGACGGCGGAGAGCGAGTAGCCGGCGCTGGTATAGAAAGAGAACACGATGCCGGCGATGCCGGCGAGCAGGCTCGACAGCATGTAGATTTTCACCGTCATCTTGCCGACGGCGACGCCCATCAGGCTCGCCGTGGTCCGGCTGCCGCCGAGCGCGTAGACATTGGCGCCGAACCGGGTGAGATGCAGCAGCAAGGCGCCGCCGATCACGATCACGAGCATGATGATCGCAATCGCCGTCAACCGCCCGCCCCCGGGCATGCGCAAGGCAAAGTCCGAGACGGTGGAGTAGACCGGCGCGGTGATCGGCACCGATTCCGTCGAGAGCAGGAAGCTCGCGCCGCGCGCCAGGAACATGCCGGCCAGCGTGACGATGAACGGTGGCAGATCGAAGACATGGATCACCGCCCCCATCGCGGCACCAAAGGCCGCCGAGAGAACGAGAATCAAGACAAAGGCGACCAGCGGCGGCACGCCCCAGCGCTCGATCGCGAGCGCGACGAAGACGGTGGTGAAGCCGATCACCGAGCCAACGGAGAGATCGATGCCCCCGGAGATGATGACAAAGGTCATGCCGACCGCGACGATGCCGAGGAAGGCGTTGTCGGTGAGGAGATTGCCGACCACGCGGGTAGAGGCGATGTTGGGGAACTGCACGGCGCAGAGCGCGAAGCCGAGGACGAGCACGATGGCCGTGATCAGGACGGGCGGCAGGCCTCTCATGGTTTCGCCCTCCGTAGCCGCGCCATGATGCCGGCAAAGCCGGACAGTTTCGGCGATTGCAGCAGCAGCACGGCCATCACCACCACCGCCTTGACCAGCAGGTTGAACTCCGGCGGATAGCCCGACAGCAAAATGCCGGTGTTCATGGTCTGGATGATCAGCGCACCCAGCACCGCAAGCACGAGACTGAAACGCCCGCCGAACAGCGAGGTGCCGCCGATCACCACGGCGAGGATCGCGTCGAGCTCGAGCCAGAGGCCGGCATTGTTGGCATCCGCGCCCATGATGTCGGCCGCGGCGATGACCCCGGCGAGCGCGGCACAGACGCCGCACCAGACATAGACCGACAGAATCATCGCGCGGGTGCCGACGCCGGCAAGCTCGCTGGCGCGTGCATTGCCGCCGGTCGCCTCGATCAGCAGCCCGAGCGCGGAGCCGCGCACCACTGCGCCGGTGAGGATCAGCATGCCGAGTGCGATCGCGACCGGCACCGGCAGGCCGAGGATGGAGCCATTGCCGAGCCAGACGAGACCGGGCGACGCGAAGGTCACGATCCGCCCTTCGGTGATGAGCTGGGCGATGCCGCGCCCGGCGACCATCAGGATCAAGGTCGCGACGATCGGCTGCATGCCGAGCACGGCGACGAGAAAGCCGTTCCAGAGGCCGCAGACCAGACCCGCGCCGAGTGAAGCCGCCAGCACCACCGGCAAACCATGACTATCAGCGAGGCTTGCGGCGATTGCGCCGGAGATCGCCATCACCGCGCCAACCGACAGGTCAATGCCGCGGGTCGCGATGACCAGCACCATGCCGAGCGAGAGCAACGCCACCGGCGTGCCGCGGTTGAGCACGTCGATCAGGCTGCCGAACAGCCGGCCGTCCTGGAGGCGAAGATCGAAGAATTGCGGCGACACCACGCGGTCGACCGCGAGGATGACGATCAGCGCGAGAATCTGGGCAAGGCCGCGGCGCGGCAGCAGCGCGGTCATGTGTGAGCCTCGAGCGCAACAGCGACGCTATCGGCGGCAATGGCGGCGAGAATGTTGCCGACGTCGATCGTCTCGCCGGCGAGCTCCTCGACATGGGCGCGGTCGCGCAGCACGACGACGCGGTCCGAATAGGTCACGATCTCGTCGAGCTCGGAGGAGATCACGAGCAGCGCCAGACCATCGTCGCAGAGTTCGCGGATCAGGCGGATGATCTCGGCATGCGCGCCGACATCGATGCCGCGCGTGGGTTCGTCCAGAACCAGCAGCCGCGGCGAGGTCGCAAGCCAGCGCGCCAGCAGCACCTTTTGCTGGTTGCCGCCGGAGAGCAAGCCGACAGGGCGCTCCGGATCGGGCGGACGGATATCGAGCATCCTGACGTAACGGCGCGCGATCTCGTCCTGCTCGCGGCGCGGCAGCGGCCGGTGCAGGCCACGCTTGGCCTGGAGCGCCAGCACGATATTCTCGCGGACCGTCAACTCGGCGACGATGCCGTCGGTCTTGCGCTCCTCCGGGCAATAACCAAAACCGTGACGTACGCCGTCGCGCGGCGACTGCAGCCGCACCGGCGTGCCCTCCACCCTCGCCTGCCCGCGATCGGCGCGCTCGGCGCCGAACACCAGCCGCGCCGTCTCGGTGCGGCCGGAGCCGAGAAGGCCCGCGAGGCCGACGACCTCGCGATGGCGCAGCTCGAGATTGAACGGCGCGACATAGCCTGATTTGCCGTAATTCTCGAAACTCGCGCAGACTTTTCGCGACTCATGCTCGCGTGCGGCGGCGCGGGCGCTGGTGGTTTCCGCCAATTCGCGGCCGAGCATCATCCGGATCAGCTCGATCCGTGGCAGCGAGGCGGTCTCGCGCTCGCCGACCAGGCGGCCATTGCGCAGCACGGTGATGCGGTCGGAGATCTCGTAGACCTGGTCGAGGAAATGGCTGACGAAGACGATGCCGATGCCGCGCTTTGCGAGCTGGCGCATGATGCGGAAGAGGATCTCGACCTCGTGGCGGTCGAGGCTCGCGGTCGGCTCGTCCAGGATCAGCACGCGCGCGGACAGATCGACGGCACGGGCGATCGCAGTGACGTGCTGGATCGCCACCGAATAATTGCCGAGCGGCGCTGATACATCGATGTCGAGACCGAAATCGGCAAGCAGCGCTTTCGCGCGGCGGCGCATCTCGCCTTCGCGGACGATACCGAAACGCATCGGCTGGCGGTCGAGGAACAGGTTCTGCGCCACCGAGAGGTTCGGCAGCAGGTTGACCTCCTGGTAGACGGTGGCGATGCCGGCCTGGAGCGCAGCCTTGGCCGAGCGCGGCGCGACTTCGTCGCCACCGAGCCTGACGATGCCGGCATCGCGCGGGAATACGCCGGTGACGACCTTGATCAGCGTGGACTTGCCGGCGCCGTTCTCGCCAAGCAACGCATGAATCTCGCCGGCGCGCAGCGTGAAGTCGACCTCCTGCAACGCACGCACCGCACCAAAGCTCTTGCTGATCCCGCGCACCTCCAGCAGGGAAGCGCTGTTCTCCATGGCAAATTCACTCCCACCGGCGCCCGCTTATGATGCGGACACCCAGCCTATTCGTTTGCGCAGCGGATTCGAAGGGGGTCGCCGGACCACAGGAAGCGGTCCGGCGGTGCGGCGCGCCTCAGTAACCGAGGCCCTTCTTGCTGTCGTATTCCTTCTGCGGATTATCGGTGGCGGTGAGAAGCCGGGATTCGGTCTGAATCCATTTCGGCGGAACGGTGCCCTTCTCCTTGAATGCCGCGACCGCATCTAAGGCCGGACCCGCCATGTTCGGCGTCAGCTCAACCGTGGCATTGGCTTCGCCCGCAACCATCGCCTTGAAGATGTCGGGGACCGCGTCGATCGAGACGGTGAGGATGTCCTTGCCGGGCTTGAGGCCGGCTTCCTTCATCGCCTGGATCGCGCCGACCATCATGTCGTCGTTGTGGGCGTAGACCGCGCAGATGTTCTTGCCGCCGCCTTCGGCCTTGATGAAGCTCTCCATGACTTCCTTGCCCTTGGCGCGGGTGAAGTCGCCGGTCTGGCTGCGCACCACTTTCAAATTGGCGTGCTTGGCGATGGCGGTGTCAAACCCCTTCTTGCGGTTGGCGGCGACGCTGGCGCCGACCGTGCCCTGCAATTCGACGACGTTGCAGGCCTTGGCGCCGACGGTCTTGGCCAGCCAGTCGCCGGCGACTTCGCCTTCGTGCACGCTGTCCGAGGTCACGGCGGTGAGATAGAGCTCCTTGCCGGAGGGATCGATGTCGCGGTCGAGCAGCACGACCGGGATCTTGGCCTCCTTGGCTTCCTTCAGCACCGAATCCCAGCCGGTCGAGACCACGGGGGCGAGGAAGATCGCATCGACGTTCTGCGCGATGAAGGAGCGGATCGCCTTGATCTGGTTCTCCTGCTTCTGCTGGGCGTCGGCGATCTTGAGATTGACCTTGCGCTTGGCGGCCTCCTGCTTGGAGACCGACGTCTCGGCCGCGCGCCAGCCGGATTCCGATCCGATCTGCGAGAAGCCGACGGTGAGCTCGGCGGCACTGGCCGGCAGCGCGAGCAGCAACGCGGCCATGGCGCTGGCCGCAAAGAGGGCTTTAGAGGTCATCAGGCGTGTCTCCCAAGTGTTTATCTCGGGCGCCGGTTGGTAGCATGGCACCCGAAGACGCCCTTTCCGGGCGGCGGGAGGCACTATTTCACGGAAGATGGGTTCCGTATAGTCATATTATCTGACTATTCGCGAGGAAAGGAATGATGATGTGGTTGGGCGGTTGAATGACACGCTCAACGCGATTTTGTTCCGAGGATGCAACGGGGAGATGAAGAAGAATTGCCTGTGGCGACAGCGACGGTGCGCGTCCTCGCCCCGTTCTTACGTGGAGAGGGGGCCCTCTCCACGAAAATGGTGAGAATGGGACTCACAACCTCTCCTCCTCGTCATTGCGAGCGCAGCGAAGCAATCCAGAAGCTGTCCGCGGAGGGACTCTGGATTGCTTCGCTGCGCTCGCAATGACGGTGTGGAGAGAGCTCTGCTTGTCTCGACTAAAGCGACTCGTAGAGAGCCCCCTCACCCGGCAAGCGGGGAGAGGCGAAGAACTAGATCAGCTTCCGCTGCGCCAGATTCTTCATCAGCGCACCGATGCCGAACGTCCACGGCTCGCACTCGTCGCTGGTGCGCATGCGGTTGACGAGCTTGCCGAGCTGCGGTGCGGCGATCGTGACGATGTCGTCGCGCTTATGGGTGAACCCCTGTCCTGGCGCATCGCGATCCTTGACGGGGGCGAACATGGTGCCGAGGAAGAGTACAAAACCGTCGGGATACTGATGCACCTTGCCGATGGTCTGCTCGACCAGGTCAGTCGGGTCGCGGCTGATCTTGCTGATCGAGGAATGGCCGTCGAGGACAAAACCGTCCGTGCCCTTCACATTCAGGCTGATGTCGAGTTTTCGCGCGTCGTCGAGCGTGAAGCTGTCGTCGAACAGGCGCAGCAGCGGGCCGATCGAGCAGGACGCATTGTTGTCCTTGGCCTTCGACAGCAGCAGCGCCGAGCGCCCCTCGAAGTCGCGCAAATTGACGTCGTTGCCGAGCGCGCCACCGACGATCTTGCCGCGGCTGGAGACGAACAGCACAAGCTCCGGCTCCGGATTGTTCCAGGTCGACTTCGGATGCAGGCCCGCATCCATGCCGGTGCCGACCGAGGACAAGGTCGGGGCCTTGGTGAAGACCTCGGCATCGGGGCCGATGCCGACTTCGAGATACTGGCTCCAGGCGTTCTGATCGATCAGCACCTGCTTCAGATGCATTGCCTGGTCCGAGCCCGGCTTGAGCTTTGACAGATCGTCGCCGATCAGCCGCGTCACCTCCGTGCGGATGGCTTCGGCCGAAGCCGGATTGCCTTTGGCGCGCTCCTCGATGACGCGCTCCAGCATCGAGATGGCAAAGGTGACGCCGGCGGCCTTCAGGGTCTGGAGATCGACTGGCGCAAGCAGCCACGGCTTTTTGGGATCGCGTCCATCGGGGGCCGTATTGGCCACGATCGCGTCGAGATCGCCGATGCGCTCGCCCTTGACCGCAGCGAGCGCCTTGGCGGGATTGTCTTCCTCGCAGAGCGCGCTGACGGTCGGAAATTTGGCGGTGACGTCAAAGACGCCGTCGGCGCGCACGGCGACCACGGCCGGGCCGTTCGCCTGCGGCAGCCAGACGCGGCCGACCAGCGTCCCCTTCGTTCCATCTTCGGGGAGAAGGTCTTTAACGGACAGTGTCGTCATGGCCGGCGTCCTCGCTGTTTTTCGGACCGGCCGCTTTCACAGCAGCCGATCCCATTGGCGAAGACCAATAAACGTCTGGCGGGGGAAGTCCAGACCGGCAGCGAAGACCCGCTATGCCCCTGCCCGCGCCTCTTATGCGCCTGCGCGCGCCTTGCGGGCCGCGATCTGCTGCAGCGCCCAGCGTGCGTTCTTGCGGACATCGGGATCGGCATCGTCGGCGATGACGGCCAGGAACGCCTCGCCGTCGGGATGGGCAATCTCGCCGAGCGCGGCGGCCGCCTCCTTCCGCAGATTGGCCTGATCGTGATTGATGCAATTGCCGATCGGCCGCACCGCCCGCTCGATCTTCATCTTGCCGAGGCTGCGGATCGCCTTCAGCCGCACCTGCCAGAATTCGTCGGAAAGGCAGGCGACGAGCTGGTCGGCGGCGAGCGAACCATTGACGTTGAGGCCCAGCGTTTCCGCGGCCATTTCGCGGACCATCCAGTCGGAATCCTTCAGCGCACGCGTGATCGTCTCCGCCGCGGGCTTCAGCTGCGAGAACGCCAGCGCGCTCACCGCAGCGCGGCGCACATGGGCATCGGGATCGTTGATCAGGGCGGTCAGCGCCGGGATGGACTCTTCAAGCTTGAGGAAGCCGATCACGCCGATCGCCTGCACGCGCACGGCTGCATCGACATCCTGGAGCGCTTCCAGCGCCGGCTTCAGCGTGTCCTTGGACCGCAATTCCTTCAGCGCGCGCAAAGCACCCATGCGGACAAAGGCGTGGGCGTGCTTGACCAGCGGCAGGATGATCCCCGCGCAGGCCGGGTCCTTGAACTCGGCCATGCTGTCGGCCGCAGCCGACGCCACGATCCTTTCAGGGTCCACCAGCAGCTTGACCAGCGCGCTCGCAGCCTCCGGTCCGTCGAACTCGCCGAGCGCCATCGCGACCTGCTGGCGCACGCCGGCATCGGGATCGGCGACCATATTGGCGAGATGGCCGACCGCTGCGGGATCGCCGGAATGACCGAGCGCGATGATGGCGACGCGGCGCTCGGCGGGGTCGGCCGCCTGCAGACGCTCGTCGGCATCTTCGAGATCGTCGTAGGATTCGAACGGGCTCGACATGATCACCTCAACAGGTAGGGAATGTTGACGGTGACGGCACCGGTCGGGCAATCTGCCTCGCAGGGCATGCAGTACCAGCACTCGTCATAGGCCATGTAGGCCTTGCCGGTCATGTCGCTGATGCGCAAGACGTCGAGCGGACAGACGTCGACGCAGACGGTGCAGCCCTTGTCGGCGATGCACTTGGCGTCGTCGACGACCACCGGAACCGATGTCTGATAGGACGCGAGAGGCATGTGATGTCTCCTGTTGTTCTGTTTCGGTGATCAGGCGGTCGCGCGGATGCGCTGCTTGTCGTAGAGGTCCTTCTCGTCGTCGGCGATCGGCACGACGTAGGGCTCCACCGCGCGCTTCTCGCTGGTCATCTTGCCGTCCTGCTTGGACAGCAGCGTGTGGCAGAACCAGTTCTCGTTGTCCTTCTCCGGGAAATCCGTGCGCCAGTGATAGAGGCCCCAGCGGCTCTCCTCGCGGTAGAGCGAGGCATGCACCGCCATGTCGGCGCAATCCATGATCGACTGCACTTCGAGCGCGCGGAGCAGCTCGTGCGCGTTGCGCGCGATCATGTGCTCCTGCATGTCCTGCCGCGTCTCGGCGAGACGGCGCATCCCGAGCTCGTATTTGCGCGTGACCTTCGGCGGCTGGAGATAGTCGTTCACCAGACGACGCGTCTTGTACTCGACCTGGTTCGGCGGAATGCCGTCCTCGCGTTTGGTCGGCGCCAGCACGCGGTCGCGCTCCTTCGCGACATCGGCCGCATCGAACGCCGCAAAGTCGTGGCTATCGGCAAATTCCATGGCGTCTGTGCCGGCGACCGCACCATTGGTGAAGGCACCGAGCATGTAGTTATGCGGCACACTCGCCATGTCGCCGGCGGCATAGAGGCCGGGCACGGTGGTGCGGGCGTTGTCGTCGACGAACACGCCGGAGGCGCTGTGGCCGGAGCAGAAGCCGATCTCGGAGATGTGCATCTCGATCGAGTCGTTGCGGTAGTCGACGCCGCGTCCCTGCTGGAACAAGCCGCGCGTCGGACGCTCGACCTTGTGCAACGTGGACTCGATCTCGGAGATGGTGTCGGGATGGAGATGCTTGAGCTGGAGGAACACCGGACCCTTGCCGGACAACAGCTCGTTGTAGAACTCCAGCATCATCTGGCCGGACCAGTAGTCGCATTCGATGAAGCGCGAGCCCTCGTTGTTGGCGGTGAAGGCGCCGAATGGGCCGGCGACATAGGCGCAGGCCGGGCCGTTATAGTCCTTGATCAGCGGATTGATCTGGTAGCATTCGAGGTTCGCGAGCGCCGCGCCGGCGTGATAGGCCATCGCATAGCCGTCGCCGGAATTGGCTGCATTCTCGTAGGTGCCGAACATGTAGCCGGAGGTCGGCAGGCCGAGGCGGCCGGCGGCGCCCATGCAGAGGATCACGGCCTTGGCCTTGATGACGAGGATCTCGGCGGTGCGGGTGTTGACGCTGATCGCGCCGGCAATGCGGCCGTCGGACGATTTGAGCAGCCGTGTCGCCATGTAGCGGTTGGAGATCAGGATTCGGGCGCGGCGGAGCTGCCGGTACAGCGCCTTCTTCACGGTCTCGCCGTTCGGCATCGGCAGAACGTAGGTGCCGATGTGGTGCACCTTCTTGACGGCGTAGTCGCCGTTCTCGTTCTTCAGAAAGCGGATGCCGAAGCTGTCGAGCTCTTCGATGATCTTGTAGCAGTTCTGGGCGTATTTATAGACCGCCTTCTGATCGACGATGCCGTCATTGGCGATGGTGATTTCCTTGGTGTACTGCTCCGGCGTCGCATAGCCGGGGATGACGGCGTTGTTCAGCCCGTCCATGCCCATCGAGATCGCGCCGGAGCGCTTGACGTTGGCCTTTTCGAGCAGGACGACATTGGCCTTCGGGTTCTTCAGCTTCGCCTTCAGTGCCGCCATCGGGCCGGCCGTGCCGCCGCCGATCACCAGCACGTCGCAGGAAACCTCCGAAAGTCCGTCGACGATCTGATCTAGTGCCATCGCTTGCTCCTGGTTCGCCGATACCCGGCGCCTTTGCGTCAGACTTGTTCAGGGGGCGTTCCGGCGATAGCAATTAGTTGTCGCCGGGCCCCGATTTGCGCCTCAGCGCTCGACAAAAGCCTTTTCGATGACGAAATGGCCGGGCTGGCTGTGATTGCCCTCGACAAAGCCGCGCGCGGCAAACATCGCGGGGAGTTCCTCGAGCATCGCCGGGCTGCCGCACAGCATGATGCGGTCGGTCTCGATATCGAGGCCGGATTGCCCGATGTCCTCGAACAGCTGGTTGGATGAGATGAGGTCGGTGATGCGGCCGCGATTTCTGAACGGCTCGCGGGTGACGGTCGGGTAGTAGACGAGCTTGTCGCGGATCAAGGGTCCGAAGAATTCATGGCTGCGCAGGCCGTCGACGAGGTGCTCGCCATAAGAGAGTTCCGAAACCTGGCGGCAGCCATGGGCGAGCACGATGGTCTCGTAATTCTCGTAGACATCAGGATCCTTGATCAGGCTGGCGAAGGGCGCAAGGCCCGTGCCGGTCGAGAGCAGCAGCAGGCGTTTTCCCGGGATGAGATTGCCCGTGATCAGCGTGCCCGTCGCCTTGCGGCCGACCAGGATGATGTCGCCTTCCCGGATCTTCTGCAGGCGCGAGGTCAGCGGGCCGTCCTGGACCTTGATCGAGAAGAACTCGAGCGCTTCCTCGTGATTGGCGCTCGCCATGCTGTAGGCCCGCATCAACGGCTTGCCCTCGACCTCGAGGCCAATCATCGCGAACTGGCCGTTCTGGAAGCGGAAGCCGGGATCGCGCGTCGCGGTGAAGCTGAACAGGGACTCGGTCCAGTGACGGACCGACAACACCGTTTCCTTTTGAAATGCGCTCATGGTCTCTCCTTCGATTGGGCACAGGTTCTCGGAGAGAGCAGAGTCCGGCAATTCGGAAGTGAAATTCCCGGTCGATTAGTTTCACATTTCGCGTTCGGTGATTGAAGAGGAGGCAGACGACAGGCCGGCGCTGGCAATTAGTTGCTATTCGCGCGAAGCCGCGCTGACGTAGACAAGAGCCGGAGGTTCGTCATGACCATGACCCTGGTGGCACCGACCGTGGCCGACTATGAAGCCAGCGCCGATCTCGCGGCGCTCCTCGTCCGCACCACGCAGGACGACGCGCTCAGCGTGCCCGCCGAAAAGCTCCGCCTCTCCTGCAAATGCGCCCACTGCACCCGCGCCCGTTTCGACGGCCGCTTCCCCGAAGCGTTTCCGGGGATTGCGATCACCGAGATCGGCGATCTCGGTTACGGGCTGAATATCTCGTTTTCGGATGGGCATAATCGCGGGATTTACCCCAAGCCGTACCTGCTGAGTTTGGCGGGGCCGTAGGCCTCGATCTCGCCGCACACACCGCTGTCATTCCCCGCGAAGGCGGGAAATCCAGTACGCCGCAGCTTCTCCGTATCCCATTGACGTCTCTGGAATACTGGGTCCCCCGGTCAAGCCGGGCGACGACAGCGGCGTAAAGCTGGCACGGACATTGCTCCTCTTTAGAACGATTTCAACGTTCCGGAGGCGGCTCATGTTGCAGGCGGCGAATGCGGTTCGCGGGGCTGTTCCCCCGGCAGTCCGGCCTGCGGGTGGTTCCTCGCTGCTGCTCACCGAGAACCAGCAATGGATCGGCGGGCCGCCGGCGCTGATGGACAAGCTGACGCCGCGCGAGCGGGAGCTGGTGCTGAAGCAGGGCCGGCGCAAGGTGCTCAATCGCGGCCAGACGCTGTTCAGCCAGGGCGGCAAGCATGACGGTATCTGGCTGATCGAGAGCGGGCGTATCCGGGTGTTCTACACCTCGCCGCTCGGACGCGAGATCACGCTCGCCTATTGGCATGTCGGCAATTTCGTCGGCGGACCCGAAGTGTTCGAAGGCACCGTGCATCAATGGTCCGGCGTTGCATCCAGCAATTGCAGCGTGGTGCACCTGCCCGGAAAGGAGCTGCGGTCGCTGGCCCTGGAGATCCCGAACCTCGCGATCGGTCTCATCGAAGGCCTCACCTTCAAGGGCAAATGCTACTCCGCGCTGGCCCAGATGCTTGGAACGCGCTCGATCACGCAGCGCCTCGCGCACCTGCTGCTGCACCTCGTCGAGCTCTACGGCGTCGAGGATGCCGACGGCCGGGTGATTGCGGCGGCCTTCACCCATGCCGACATCGCCCACATGGTCGGCGCGACCAGGCAATGGGTCACGATCAGCCTGAAGCGCATGCAGGAGAAGGGAATCGTCGTGACCAAGCGCTCGCAGATCGTGGTCTGCCGGCCCGACGTGCTGGAGGAGATGCGCGGTCAGGGCGCCGACTAACGCGGGTGCACAGGCAAGCGGCTTTATAGTGCAGGACTGCCCAAGGAGTATGCAATCAGCTTTTCCCGGCAACTAATCGACTGCGGTGCTCATTCCGGATTTGCCCTGCCCGAGCCCTCACCCAATCATGGCAACCACAGCACATCCAACCGAATGAGGATGAGAATGGCCCGCCATCTTCCCACGCTCTCGATCGCGATGTCGGTGACGTCGCTGGCGCTGGTTCTCGCGCAGCCGGCATTGGCGGAAACCGTCACGCTCGGCATCGGAACGCAGGACACCACGACCAACACCGTGACCGCCGGCGTCGTGATCCGCCAACTCAAGCTCCTCGAAAAGTATCTGCCGAAGGACGGCAAGTACGCCAACATCAAGTTCGAGATGGAATGGCAGAATTTCACCTCCGGCCCGCCCGTCACCAATGCGATGATGGCGAACAAGCTGCAGATCGGCATGATGGGCGACTATCCGCTGATCGTGAACGGCTTCACCTTCGACAGCAATCCGGAGAGCAAGAGCCGGCTGATCGGCATCGCCGCCTACAGCCTGTCCGGCTCCGGCAACGGCCTCGTCGTCCACAAGGACTCGCCCTATTACGATCTCGCCGATCTCAAAGGCAAGCTCGTCAGCGTGCCCTTCGGCTCCGCCGCGCACGGCATGGTGCTCAAGGCGATGCAGGATCGCGGCTACGCAGCAGATTTCTTCCAGCTCGTCAGCCAGAGCCCGGAGGTCGGCTCGACCAATCTCCAGGAAAAGAAGATCGACGCGCATGCCGACTTCGTTCCCTTCGCCGAGCTGCTGCCCTTCCGCGGCTTCGCGCGCAAGATCTTCGACGGCGTCGAGACCAATCTGCCGACCTTCCACGGCATCGTCGTCCGCACCGATTTCGCGGAAAAATATCCGGAGGTCGTCGTCGCCTATTTCAAGGCGCTGATCGCCGCCAACCAGTGGCTGCGCGACGATCCCAAGCTTGCCGCCGAGAAGATCCAGGAATGGACAGGGATCAACAAGGAGGTCGTCTACATCTTCTTAGGCCCCAGCGGCAACATGACGACCGATCCCACGATCAAGCCGGCGCTGATCGACGCAGCCGCGACCGACGTCAAGGTGCTCCAGAACCTCGGCCGCATGAAGGAGTTCGACCCGAAGAAGTGGGTCGACGACAGCTACATCCGCAAGGCTTATGCCGAGATGAAGCTCGACTATGACGCGCAGCTTGCGAGCACGAAGAACTACGAAATCACAGGCGAGGATTCCTTCTGCAAGAAGCCGATCGCCGATCCGCGCAAGGCCGGCGAGGTCTGGGTCGATGAAGCCGGCATCCTGCCCTTCTCATCCGCCAGCTGCACGCTCGGGGCCTATGCCGACTTCAAGGCCAAGGGCAAGAAGATCAACGTCGCCTACGTGTTCGACACCACCCGCGGCATCAAGCTGTTTGCCGACCAGGCCTTCTTCGCGGTCGGCAATGGCGAGGTCGCACCCTTCCTGCTGAAGAAGGACGCCGAAGCCTACGCCGCCAAGATCAGCGGCAAGGTGCTCGGCTTCGACGACGCGGTGAAGGCATCGGTCGGCGGAGGCAAGACGTGAGCAGTCCCGCCCTCGTCAGACATTCCGAGGACAGCATGCCGGCCATTGCAGAGGCGGGCCCCGCGCCCGCCGTCACGCCTCCCGCAACTCCGCCCTCGTTCGGCACGTTCGCGCTGCGCTGGTACCGGCTCAATCGGGCGGGCTTGCGCGCGATTGCGATCGGCATCATCTCGCTGCTCGCCTTCCTGCTGGTCTGGCACCTGCTCACGACCTATCGCGTCGTGTTCTTCGTCCGCTTCACCAACGTGCCCTCGCCGCTCGCGGTCTATGCGAGCTTCACCAAGGCGATCCACGACCCCAAATTCCTGATGCACATTCTGCTGAGCTGCCGGCGCATCCTCATGGGCTTCTCACTCGCCGCGATCGTCGGCGTGCCGCTTGGCCTGATCATGGGCCGCTTCAAGCTGGTGCACGAGATCATCTTCCCCGTGGCGGAGGTGCTGCGACCGATCCCGGCGATCGCCTGGGTGCCGATGGCGATCATGCTGTGGCCGACCAACGAGCAGAGCATCGTCTTCATCACCTTCCTCGGCTCGTTCTTCCCGATCCTGGTCAACACCCTGCACGGCATGACGCTGGTCGATCCCGTGCTGGTGCGTGCCGCGCAATGTCTTGGCGCACGCGAGCGCTCGATCTTCCGCGAAGTCTATTTCCCGGCGTCGCTGCCGCACATCTTCACCGGCCTCACCGTCGGCATGGGCGTGGCCTGGGTGTCGCTGATCGCGGCCGAGATGATCTCCGGCCAGTACGGCATCGGTTACTTTACGTGGGAAGCCTATTCGCTGGTGCAATATGCCGACATCGCACTCGGCATGATCGCGATCGGCGTGCTCGGCCTCGGATCGAGCCTGCTGATCCGCGGTGCCGGGCAATTGGTAATGCCGTGGAGGTCAAGATGAACGAGATCCTCACCAAGGCGCCGCAGGGCCATATCGAGGTCAGGAACTTCTCACTGAGCTATGACAGCATCGAGGGACCGGTCCAGGCCGTCACCGATACGCAGATCCACGTGAAGCCCGGCGAGTTCGTCTCGATCGTCGGCCCCTCCGGCTGCGGAAAATCGACGCTGCTCAATGCCGTCGCCGGCTTCCTCAAGCCAACGACGGGCGTGGTGACGGTCGATGGCGAGCCCGTCAATGGCCCCAGCGCTGAACGCGGCATGGTGTTCCAGCAATATTCGCTGTTTCCCTGGAAGACAGTGCGGGAGAACGTCGAGTTCGGTCTCAAGATGCGCGGCATGCCGCGCTCGCAGCGCGAGCGCGCCGCGCGCACGCTGCTCGGGCTCGCCGGTCTCGAGGCGTTCGAGAAGCATTATCCGGACAAGCTCTCGGGCGGCATGAAGCAGCGCGTCGGCATCGTGCGGGCGCTCGCGACGGGCCCGAAAGTGCTGCTGCTGGACGAGCCCTTCGGCGCGCTCGACGCGCAGACGCGCGTCATCATGCAGCAGATTCTCACCAACATGTGGCAGCGGCTGAAGATCTCGGTGCTGTTCGTCACCCACGACATCGACGAGGCGATCTTCCTGTCTGACCGCGTCTATTGCATGACCGCGCGCCCCGGCTCGATCAAGGCGGAGATCCCGATCCCGCTGGAGCGGCCGCGGCAGCAGGCGATGATGATGTCGTCGGAGTTTCTGGCGCTGCGCCGCGGACTGATGTCGCTGATCCGCGAGGAGAGCCTCAAGGCGATGGGCGGCGAGATCAGCGATATGGGCCTGCAGGGGCTGAACATCGAGCTGCACGGGCATTCGCTGGCGGATGTGATTTAGCGATCTGCCTTCCCTTCTCCCCTTGCGGGAGAAGGTGGCGCGAAGCGCCGGATGAGGGGTATCTCTCCTCACGCAAACTGCAACAGATTCACGTCCAGAGAGATACCCCTCACCCGTCTCGCCGCTACGCGGCGAGCCACCCTCTCCCGCAAGGGGAGAGGGTGCACCGTCCTCGCGGCACGATCACTTGAACCAGTGCACCAGCGCGATGCTGATCCCCAGCAGCAGCATCAGCGACAGCGTCACCGCGGCCGTTACCCTGCCGCCGACATTGGCAAGCACCTTCACGTCGACGCCGAGGCCGAGCGCGGCCATCGACACGACGGTGAGGAATCCCGTGATCCGCGTGATCGGAGCCACCACGGTGCCCGGCACGAGCTCCAGCGAGCGCAGCGTCGCCAGCGCAAGGAAGCCGAGGATGAACCACGGCACCAGGCGGAAGAAGCCGACATTGGTCTTCCTGGCGTCGGTCTGCCAGCGCGAGGCGACCAGGGAGAGGCCGACGACGACCGGCCCGAGCATCAGCACGCGCATCAGCTTCACCAGCGTGCCGATCTGCGTCGAGATGAGCCCGGCCGGCACCGTCGCGGCCAGCACCTGCGGCACGGCATAGACCGTGAGGCCTGCGAGAATGCCGTACTGCGTGGCGGACAGCTGCAACAGCGGGATCAGCAGCGGCAAGCCGAGCACCATCATCACGCCGAGGATCGCGGTGAAGGAGATCGAGGATGCGATCTCGTCGCTGGTGGCGCCGATGATCGGCGCGACGGCGGCGATCGCCGAATTGCCGCAGATCGAGTTGCCGCAGGCGATCAGGATCGACAGCCGGGTCGAGAGCCCCAGCAGACGGCTGATACCGAAGGAGACGCAGAGCGCGATGACGACGATCGCGGCGATCGAGGCCAGCAGCGCGATGCCCGAGGCCGCGATCGCGGCGAAGCTGATCGAGGCCCCCAGCAGCATGACGGCGACCTCGAGCAGCTGCTTGGCGCTGAAGGCGATGCCGGCCTGCCAGCGCGGCGCGGGCTTCCAGAAGCTGCGCAGCGCCATGCCGAGCAGAATCGCCATCACCAGCGCCTCGACATAGGGGTGCTCGAACACACCCAGTTCAAGGTGCTCGAGCAGGGCCGAAACGCCGGCTACGGCGATGCAGAGGAGAATGCCGGGAATCAGCGCGACGACGCGGCTAATGGCAGTGGTCGGCTTGGCGTCGGCCGGGCTGGATGCTTGATTCTGCGACACAAATCTCTCCCAGAGGAGAAAGATTTATACGCACGACGCTTCCATTGGGGAATAAGTTTTCGGCATATCAGGGCCGAGAGAAGTCCTGTCCTCAGCCGGAATAAACGGCCCCAGAAGATCAGGCGAGCCCTAGAAGATCAGGCTCTTGGCGAGCGAGGCGACCCGGCTGAAGCCGTCATAGACGCCCGGCTCGAAGAAGGCGGCGCGCGCCAGCACGATGCCCGCAACCAGGGACCAGAACACCGTGGTGCCGGCCCGCAGCAGGACTTTTGAGGCGCGCGACTGCGGCTGGGCGTCCGTTGCGGATGCCATCTGCTCGCCAAAGGGTTCGAAACCGGTGCGTTCCATAGCTTGCGCCAATCCATCAAATTCTGAACGGAATGTCGTCGTTTCGGCCCCAAACGGCAATGGAAGCGATTGGCGTATTTGCCCCCCGAAGGGGAAACTCCTTCCGTCTGGCGGTCCCGAGGCAATAGTTTTCTTCTTTTGGCCTATTTGGACACCGGCGGCCCGGCTACAGGGCCAGATAACGGCGCCGGATCGCCTCGTTGGCCTTCAACTCGTCGATTCCGGCGGCATAGACGATCTGGCCCTTGTCGATGATTGTGGCGTGGCTCGCCAGCCCCAGGCAGAAATGCATGTTCTGCTCGGCGATCAGCACGGTCGAGCCGATGCTGCGGAGCTGCCGCAGCAGCTCGCCGATCCGCTGCACGATGATCGGCGCGAGCCCCTCGCTCGGCTCGTCCAGAAGCAGCAGCGCCGGATTGCCCATCAGCGTACGCGCGATCGCGAGCATCTGCTGCTCGCCGCCCGACAAGCGCCCGGCGATGCGGTGGCGCAGCGGCTCCAGCAGCGGGAAGACTTCATAGATGCGCTTGATCGGCCATTCGTCCTGGCCCTCCGGCCCCTTCTTGCGACCGATGACGAGATTGTCCTCGACGCTGTGCTCCGGAAAGATCTGGCGGTCCTCCGGCACGAAGCCGAGGCCGGCGCGCGCGATCGTGTGCGGCTTGCGGCCCGATATCACCGCGCCGCGCAGGCTCACCCTGCCCCGCCGCGGCGGCGCCAGGCCCATGATCGCCTTCATGGTCGTCGACTTGCCGGCGCCGTTGCGGCCGAGCAGGGCCATGGTCTCGCCCTGCCGTACCGAGAGAGCGACGCCGAACAGGATCTGGCTGGTGCCGTAATAGACGTCGAGGTCGGCGACCTCGATGATGGCTGCGCTCATGCGGCGGCTCCCGCATGTTCGGTGCCGAGATAGGCCTCGATCACCGCATTGTTGTTGCGGATCTCGTCGGGCGTGCCGGTCGCGAGGATGCGACCGTAGCAGAGCACGACGATTTTCGGCGCGATCTTGAACACGATATCCATGTCATGTTCGATGAAGACAACGGTGATTTTTTGCGTCTCCCAGAGCTCGCGCACCTTGTCGATCATGCGCCAGCGCTCTTCCGGCCCCATGCCGGCGGTCGGCTCGTCCAGCAGCAGCACTTTTGGTTCGAGCACCAGCGCCAGCGCGATGTCGAGCAGTTTCTGGTCGCCATGCGACAGCGTCGCTGCGGTCCGGTTGCGCTTGCCGGCGAGACCCAGCAGCTCCATCACGTGTTCGGCGCGGTCGCGCGTCTCCGGCAGCGGGAAGCGCTTATGCAATACCGCGGATGAGCGCTGGTCGGCGCTGACGGCGGCGAGCATGGTCTCCTGCACCGTCAGCGATTTGAAGATGCTGGCGACCTGGAAGGCACGGCCGATGCCGTGGCGCACGATCTCCGGCGGCGAGCGGCCGGCGAGATCGACGCCGTCGAGCAGCACCTGCCCGGAATCCGGTCGCAAGGCGCCGGTGATCAGGTTGAAGAAGGTGCTCTTGCCGGCGCCGTTCGGGCCGATCACCGCGGTGAGCGAGCCGTCGGGGAAATCGAGCGTGACGTCGTTGGTCGCCTTCACGCCACCGAAGGACTTTGCGAGGTTGCGGATTTCAAGCATGGCTAGCGCCCCTCGCCCGCGTCGCGCCGGTGCGAAAACCATTCGGTGACGAAATCGAGCAGGCCTTTGCGCAGGCCCAGCGCGAAGAACAGGATGACCACGCCGAGCACGATGCCGTGATACTCGGTGAACCGCGTCACAGTGTCGTTGAGCAGCAGCAGCAACACGGTGCCGACCATCGGCCCCAAAAATGTCGAGACGCCGCCGAGCATGTTGATGAAGATGGCCTCGCCCGAGATGGTCCAATAGGCGAATTCCGGATAGGCGCCGGAGACGAACAGCGCCATCACCATGCCGCCCATCGACGCGAACAGCGCCGCCAGCACGAACACGGTGAGCTTGGCGCGCCAGACGTCGATCCCAAGGAAGCTCGCCCGCGCGGCGTTGTCGCGGATCATGCGGAGCGTGTAGCCGAACGGCGACTGCGCAATCTGGCGCATCGCGAGCAGGCCGAGGATCAGCAGAGCGCAGCTCGCGATATAAAGATGGACGTGGTTGGCGAGATTAATGCCAAAGAATGCAGGGCGCGGAATGCCGCCGCGCAGACCCTGGTCGCCGCCGGTGAAGGAGGCCCAGGACAGAATGGTCGAGTGGATCAGCATCTGGAACGCCAGCGTGACGAAGGCGAAGTAGATCTCCTTCAATCGCACGCAGATCGCGCCGATCACCGCGGCGATGATCGCCGTGATCACCAGCGTCGCGACGAAGGCGACGGGAATCGGCAAGCCGAGCTTCTGCATGATCAGGCCAAAGCTGTAGGCACCGAGGCCGAAGAACATGCCGTGGCCGAACGAGGTCAGGCCGGTATAGCCGACCAAGAGATTGAGCGAGGACGCAAACAGTCCGTAAGCCGAACAGCGGATGACGAAGTCGAGCAGCGCCTTGCTGCCGGTGAAGAGCGGCAGGCTCGCCAGCACGGCGAAGGCGATCAGCGCAATCAGGACGTCGCGATAGCGGTGCAACGCCGCACTGCCGCGCACCGGCGCCAACGTCTCGGCGCGTCCGGCCTCGAGCTCGGTCATGCCGCCTCCTTGCCGAACAGGCCGGTGGGCTTTGAGACCAGCACGATCACCATGAACAGGTACATCAGGCCTTCCGTGAACAGGGGAAAGCCGAGTGAGCCAAACGACCTGATCAGGCCAAGCAGCAGCGCGCCAACCAGCGCGCCGACAATCGAGCCCATGCCGCCGATCACGGTGACGATGAAGGATTCGATCAGCACCGAGAATCCCATGCCGGGGGTCAGCGAGCGCACCGGCGCGGCCAGCGCACCGGCAAGGCCGGCCAGCATGCCGCCGAGCGCGAACACGCCGCCATAGATCAGGCCGGTGTTGATGCCGAGCGCCGACACCATGCCGGGATTATGCGCGGCGGCGCGGATCACCTTGCCGATGCGGCTGCGCGATAGGCCGATGCCGAGCACGATGGCCGCGACGAGCGCGACGCCGATCAGCAGCAGATAATAAGGCGGCACCACGCCGCCTGCGATGAACAGCGGCATCACCTGGAATGCCGCCGGCATGCCCATCGACTTGAATTCCGGCCCCCAGATGATGCGCACGACGTCGTCGAAGATCAGCACGAAGGCATAGCAGACGAGCAGCTGCATCAGCACGTCAGCGCCATAGACGCGGCTCATGAACACGCGCTCGAAGATCAGGCCGAGGATCGCGGTGCCCGCCGCGCCGGCCAGCATGGCGAGCGCAAAGCTCCCGGTGAGATGATAGGCCGTCATCGCAAAATAGGCGCCGAACATGTAGAAGGCGCCGTGGCTGAAATTGACCACCTTGAGCACGCCGAAGATCAGCGTCAGCCCGACCGCGACCAGGAACAGCAGCATGCCGATGATGAGGCCGCTGGTGGTTTGCGTCACCAGGCAGGCGGAGCTGGAGAGGCAGCCGGTGAGCGCGTCGAGATCCACGGGAGCACTTTCATTGCAGCGCGCCCGACGGGGCGCGAGAAGCCAAACGAAGGCGGCGGAGAGGGTCACCCGTCTCCGCCGCGCATCGGATCAGGTGTAGCCCTTGCTCTTCTTCCACTCGGCCTCGAGCTCGAAGATGGTCTTCCAGTCGCCGGCCTTGACCTCGGGCACATAGGGCTCCTGCGGGATCGTGGTGCCCCAGCCGATGGCGTAGCCGACCAGCGTATGGTCGTCGCCGCGCATGGTCACGGTGCCGTCGGCGCCGAACGGGCACTTGATGGTGAGGCCCTTCAGCACTTCCGCGATCTTCTTGCCGTCTGTGGAGTTCGCCTTCTTGGCGGCCTCGGCGAGGAACATCACCGCGGTCGCGTTCTGCCACGACCAGTTGGTCGGATACTCGTTGTACTTGGCCTTGTAGGCATCGCCCCACGCGGCGTTCTCCGGCGTGGTCGGGAACGTCTTGATGTAGCGGTTGCCGGAGTGGATGCCCTTGGGCAGGTTCTTCACCACGGTCAGAGCGGTGTAGTCGGCCATGTTGACCGCAAACACCTCCATCTGGCTAAACATCGCGTAGATGTTGGCCTGGTCGATGTAGGAGGTGAGATCGCCGCCCCACAGGCAGGAATACAGCGCCTGCGGCTTGGCCTGCAAAATCTTCGTCACTACCTCGGTGTAGTCGGGCTGAAACAGCTTTGGCCAGGACTCGCTGATCACTTCGACGTCGGGCGCGAAGCGCTTCAGGTACAGCGTGAACTCGCCGGTGGTGTCGCGGCCATAGGCATAATCGGGCGAGCAGGTCGCCCATTTCTTCAGACCCTTGGCCTTGGAGATCGCAGCCGCGTAACTGCCGCCGACGATGGAATCGTGGATGCCCTGGCGCACGCAGCGGAACGCATTCGGGATGTGCTGCTTGGGATCGGCGGTAAGCGAGGACGCTTCCGAGCAGGTATGAATGCAGAGCACGCCGAGATCGCGCGCGACCTCATGCACAGCGAATGATCCGGACGACGCCTCGCCGTCGAGCAATAGTTCGCAGCCGTCGGTATTGACGAGTTCGCGCGCGACGCGGGCCGCTTCCTGCGGCTGGCCCTTGGAATCGCGGACCACCATCTCGATCTGCCGACCGGCAAGGCCGCCCGCGGCATTGACCTTGTCGACCTCGAGCATCACCGCATTGCGCGATGACGTGCCGAGCTGCGCGACGCGGCCCGACAGGATCGTCGGCATGCCGATCTTGATGGTCTTGGCCTGTGCGCGCGCTACCCAAGGCGCGGCAACACTCATCGCACCGGCGCCCATCAGCGCCAATGTTGAACGGCGGCTGATGCCCGGCCTGCGGGGTCTCGTCATTTTTCCCTCCCTCTGTCGGGTCGGCGTTTCCAAATCCCTGTCGGAGATCGTCTCGTCTCCGTGTTCCCAACAATTTCAGAGGCAGGGGGTGACGTCAAGACAAACATGAATTATGAGTCATTATTCATCGAGGGAGGACGCGAGGCCGGCAATCGGCCCGAAACCGCAGAATGATCAACCTTTCGAGCTTCATCGCCTTCCATGCCCGGCGGACGCCGGACCGGCCCGCGCTGAAATACCGCGGCGAGGAGATCGCCTATGCCGTGTTCGACGCGCGTATCCGGCGCGTGGCCGGCTGGCTTGCCGCGCAGGGTATCGGCGCCGGCGATGTCGTGGCTGTGCTGATGAAGAACAGCGCGGCATTCCTGGAGCTGGTGTTCGCGACCAGCCATCTCGGCGCGGTGTTTCTGCCGATCAATTTTCGTCTTTCGCGCGATGAGGTTGGCTACATCGCGGGCAATGCCGGCGCTCGGCTGTTGATCGCCGATGAGGAACTGGCCGCGAACGCAGCAGGCGCGAAGATCGTCGTGCTGAACGAAGCCGCGCAGCAGAGCGTCACGCGCCTCGCGGGCGACGCGCCGCACGCCCCGATGCATGTCCGCCAGCCATCCGACCTGATGCGGCTGATGTACACCTCGGGTACGACCGACCGTCCCAAGGGCGTGATGCTCACTTACGATAATTTCTACTGGAAGTCGGCGGACCAGACCATCGCGCTTGGCTTGAGCGCCGAGACACGCCTGCTCGTCGTTGGCCCGCTCTATCACGTCGGCGCGCTCGACCTGCCCGGCATCGCCGTGCTCTGGCATGGCGGCTTCATCCGCATCGAGCGCAATTTCGAGCCGGAGACCGCGCTTGGCGCGATCGCCGAGGACCAGCTCAACGCGGCATGGTTCGCGCCTGTGATGACCACCGCGATGCTGACCTGCCCCACGCGCGAGCGTTACGACGTCTCCAGCTTGAAATGGGCGATTGGCGGCGGCGAGAAGACGCCGGAGCTGCGCATCCGCGCCTTCTCGAACTGCTTCCGCAATGCGCGCTATATCGACGCCTATGGCCTCACTGAGACCGTCGGTGGCGACACTTTCATGGACGCCGGCCGCGAGATCGAGAAGATCGGCTCGACCGGGCGTGCCATCGCCCATGTCCAGATCGAGATCCGCGACGAGGACGGCAAGGCGCTGCCGCCGAACGTCAACGGCGAGATCTGCCTGCGCGGTCCCAAGATCACGCGCGGCTACTGGAAGGATCCGGACAAGACAGCGGCCGCCTTCTTCGGCGACTGGTTCCGCAGCGGCGACGTCGGCTATCTCGACGACGAGGGCTTTCTGTACCTGACCGACCGCAAGAAGGACATGATCATCTCCGGCGGCGAGAACATCGCCTCCTCCGAGGTCGAGCGCGTCATCTACGATCTGCCTGGAGTGCGCGAGGTCGCCGTGATCGGCCTGCGCGATGCGCGCTGGGGCGAGCGGCCGGTCGCCATCGTCGTGCTGGCCGAAGGCGCGCGCCTCGAGCTGCCTGCCCTCACAAAACACTGCCGCGCGCGGCTGGCGAGTTTCAAGGTTCCGAGAGAGCTGATCATTCGCGACAGCCTGCCGCGTAATCCGAGTGGAAAAATTCTCAAGCGCGTGCTGCGCGCCGAGCTGGAGACGTCTGAATGACGCAAGCCAATGCCAAGGTCACGAAACTCAACCGCGTCGAGCGCAACGCCTGGACCAAGCAGAAGATTTTTGACGCCGCCACCAAGGTCGTTGGCAAGCATGGTTATGCCGAAGCCTCCGTCGCCCGCATCACCGAAGAGGCCGGCGTCGCGCAAGGCACGTTCTACAATCATTTCGAAAACCGCCAGGAGCTGCTCGACCAGTTGTTGCCGAAGATCGGCCTCGACATGGTCGAGTTCATCCGCGCCCGCACCGGCACGGCGGATGCGGCACGGCAGGAGATCGCGCGCTTCTCGGCCTTCTTCGACTTCATCCGCGAGGTGCCGGAATTCCTGCGCATCCTCAACGAGGCCGAATTCTTTGCGCCGAACGGCTACCAGAAGCATCTCGACAACATCTCGGTCGCCTATGTCCGCATCTTGCGTCGCGCGCGCCGTTCGGGCGCGATCGCGGATTACAGCGACGAGGAATTCGAGGCCATCGTCCACATGCTGATGGGCTCGCGCGGCTATCTCAGCCGCCGCTACTCCTATTCGGAAGGCGGCGTCACCGCCGTTCCCGACCACGTCATCTCCGCCTATCGCAAGCTGATGACGCGCGGCCTCTTCAATGCCTCCGGAGATCAGGATACGCCATGAACATCGCATCTCCACACCTGCCGCTCGACCTCACGTCTGCGATCGCCGAGGGCGATATCCGCTGCCTGTTGATGGTGCTCGTGCACATGACGGGCGACGCGAAATGGCTGGAGCCGCCCTACCTGCCCAAGCGCGACATCCGCCTCATCCCCGATCCCGAGGCCGGGGTACCGAAGGAGGTTCAGGACGAAATCCGCGCCGCCGTCGTCAAGCTGTTTGCCAACGGCGCGCCGAAGCCAGTCATCAGCGATCCCGGCGACGAACTGCTGTTGAAGATGATGCGTGCCTGCCTCGGCGAGAACGTCGCGCCGGAATACGCGCCCCTGATGCGGGAGGAAATGGGTTTTGTGGCGCGCGAGCCGCAATGGACCAAGCGTCCCTCCGACGAGAAGCTTGCCGGCCAGCACGTGCTGATCGTCGGCGCCGGCGTCTGCGCCATTGCGCTCGGCGTCGCCCTCGGCCATCTCGGCATCCCCTACACCATCGTCGAGAAGAACGAGGAGCTCGGCGGTACCTGGTGGATCAACCGATATCCCGGCTGCGGCGTCGACACGCCGAACCATTCCTATTCCTATTCGTTCGGCTCGGGCAACGCATGGACGCGCTATTTCTGCCAGCGCGAGGAACTGCTCGGCTATTTGCTGAAGGTGGCCGACGAATACGGCATCCGCAAGCATCTGCGCGTCAACACCGAGCTGACCTCGTCGCGTTGGGACGAGAGCAGGCGGCGCTGGATCTCGACGCTCAAGACGAAAGACGGCGAAGAGACCTTCGAATCCACCGCGCTGGTCTCGGCCATCGGCCAGCTCAACGATCCCTCGCGCGCGCACTTCAAGGGCGAGGAGAGCTTCAAGGGCACGATCCTGCATTCGGCGCTGTGGACGAGTGACCTCAATCTCGACGGCAAGCATGTCGCCGTGATCGGCACCGGCGCGACATCGATGCAGCTGGTGCCGGCGATTGCCGGCCGCGTCGCCTCCGTCACGGTCTATCAGCGCAGCGCGCAATGGGCGCGGCCGGTGAAGGGCTATGCCGATCCGATCAGCGAGGGCGCGCGCTGGCTGCTGGCGCATCTGCCGTTCTATGTGCAGTGGTACCGCTTCAACATGTTCTGGCGTTACGGTGATGGGCTCTTGCCGTTCCTGCGCAAGGACCCGGCCTGGCCGCATCCCGAGCGCGCCGTCAACAAGGGCAACGACCGGCATCGCCAGGAGCTGACCAATTTCGTCCTCACCGAGTTGAAGGACCGGCCGGACCTGATCGAAAAATGCGTGCCGACCTATCCGCCCTACGGCAAGCGCATCCTGCTCGACAACAACTGGTTCAAGACGCTCACGCGGGACAATGTCGAGCTCGTCACCGACGCGATCGACCGTTTCGACCGCGACGGCATCATCACCGCGGACGGCGAGCATCGCCCCGCCGACATCGTCGTGGTCGCCACCGGCTTCAAGGTGACGGAGATGGCGGCGCGCCTCAATATCAGCGGCCGCGGCGGCAAGGATTTGCGCGAGGCATGGGGTCACGACAATCCGACCGCATTCCTCGGCCTCACCGTGCCTGACTTCCCCAATTTCTTCTGCATGCTCGGTCCCAATTCCGGCCCGGCGCATGGCGGCAGCGTCATCTTCCAGTCGGAATGCCAGAGCCGCTACATCTCCGCGTGCCTTGCCGGCATGATCGAGCACGACATCGCCGCGATCGATGTCCGCCCGGACGTGCTCGACGATTACATTCGCAAGGTCGATGCCGAGCATGAGGGCATGATCTGGACTCATCCGGGCATGAGCACCTATTATCGCAATTCGAGCGGCCGCGTGTTCTCGGCGATGCCATGGCGGTTCGTGGATTACTGGCGCATGACGCACGATCCGGATCTGGGGCAGTATCGGCTGACGAAAGCGGAAGCTTAGAGAGGCTCACGATGCCCAAGCCGATCGTCCGCATCTACACCGACTACAAGAGCCCCTACGCGTTCGTCGCCAACAAGCGTCTGTTCGAGCTCGAACAGACGCACGGCGTCGAACTGGAATGGCTACCCTACACGCTCCGCATCGCCGAGTTCATGGGGAAGGTCGAGGAGCGCACGCCGCACTTCTGGCGCAAGGTGCGCTACGCCTATATGGACGCGCGGCGCTATGCCAATGCGCAGGGGCTCGTCATGAAGGGGCCGCGACGGATCTACGATGCCTTCCACGCCAGCGTCGGCATGCTGTTCGCCCAACGGCACGGCTTCTTCCGCCCCTACCACGACACCGTGTTCCGCAAATTCTGGAGCCATGAGCTGGAGATCGACGATCTCGCCGCAATCACCGACATCATCACGTCGTGCGACGGCTCGGCCAGCGCGTTCGAGGCCTATGTCCACGGCCCCGCCCGCGCCGAGCATGACCGCATCATCGATGAGGCCGAAGCACTCGGCGTGTTCGGCGTACCCACCATGGTGTTCAATGGCGAGCTGTTCTGGGGCGGCGACCGCATCGACATGCTGATCGAGCGGATCGAGAAGCCCGAGACGATCGAGGCCGCTCTCGGCAGCCGGCACCGCAAGCCGGCGTAAACGCTACGCCGCCAGCCCGCTCCCGACGGGCGCAAATTCCAGCCCGAGGCTTTCGGCCACCGCCTTGTTGGTGATGCGGCCGCGATGCACGTTCAGCCCGTTGCGCAGGTGCGGATTTTCCAGCACCGCGGCAAAACCCTTGTTCGCCAGCATCAGGCCGAACGGCAGCGTCGCGTTGTTCAGCGCCTGGCTGGACGTCACCGGCACCGCACCGGGCATGTTGGCGACGCAATAATGCACGACGCCGTCGACCTCGTAGGTCGGATCGGTGTGCGTGGTCGCATGCGAGGTCTCGAAGCAGCCGCCCTGGTCGATCGCGACGTCAACCAGCACCGCTCCCGGCCGCATCGATTTGAGCATCGCTCGCGTGACGAGCTTTGGCGCGCTGGCGCCCGGCACCAGCACAGCGCCAATCACGACGTCGGCGGCGAACACCTCCTCCTCGACCAACTCGATGGTCGAAAAGCGGGTGCGCACGCGTCCGGCAAAGAGATCGTCCAGTTCGCGCAAGCGGGGAATGGAGCGGTCGATCACGGTGACTTCCGCGCCGAGGCCCGCCGCCATGCGCGCGGCCTGTGTTCCCACCACGCCGCCGCCGAGCACGACGACCCGCGCCGGCTGCACGCCGGGGACGCCACCGAGCAGCAGCCCGCGGCCGCCGGCAGATCGCTTGAGCGCGGCGCCGGCTGCCTCGATGGCGAGGCGGCCGGCGACTTCGCTCATCGGCGCAAGCAGGGGGAGGTGACCGGCCGCGTCGGTGACGGTTTCATAGGCGATCGCAGTGCAACCGGAGGCGAGCAGGCCCTTGGCCTGCTCGGGATCCGGTGCGAGATGCAGGTAAGTAAACAGGATCTGGCTTTCGCGGAGCTGGGCCCACTCGCTTGCCTGCGGCTCCTTCACCTTCACGATCATGTCGGACCTGGCAAAGATGTCGCGCGCGCTGTCGGCAATCGCGGCCCCTGCCCGCCGATACACCTCGTCGGACGCGCCGATGCCGCTGCCCGCGCCGGTCTCGACCGTCACCTGGTGGCCGGCCGCGACATACTCACGGGCAGCGCCCGGGGTGAGCCCGACGCGATATTCCTGCACCTTGATCTCCCTGGGCACACCGACACGCATCCTGAGCTCCTTCGCATTGATTCCGGCGCTGATCGTAGCGAGAGCGCCGGTTTGGTTTCGTGCAAATATCCGCTAGGTTCGTCCCCACCGCGCCGGTTTCGAGCGCGGATGTGCCCTTTTGCGCCGGAAACGAAACATTGGCCCTCGACCGGAAAGATCTCGCCATCCTCGCGGAACTCACAACCAATGCGCGGGCGAGCCATACCGAGCTTGCCACCAAGGTCGGGCTGTCGAGCACGGCGCTGGCGCGGCGGCAGAAGGTGCTGGAGGACGACGGCTACATCCAGGCCTATCAGGCCGCGCTGGACCTCTCCCAGTTCGGCCTCACAACGACGGTGCTGGTCCGCATCGCGCTGGAGAGCCAGAGCGACGAGGCGCTGAAGGCGTTCGAGGCGGAGGTGGTGAAATGCCCCTCCGTCGTGCGCTGCTTCCTGATGTCGGGGACCGACGACTACATCCTGATCGTGCTCGCCCGCGACATCCAGGATTTCGAGCGCATCCACCGCACCGAGCTGTCGCGCCTGCCGCGCGTCGCACGCGTGCAATCGAGCTTCGCTCTGCGCGAGGTGGTCAACCGCGCCGTGCCGACGGTCGTGTTCGGCGAGGCGAAGCGGTAGCCGAGTCGCTCGTCGTCCGGACTGCGCTGTCAAGCGCACCGCTTCACAACACGTTTCATTCCATCATCAAGGATAATTGAGCTGCCATCTCAACCCAATGGTTGACGCAGAACGGGCCCGTTCATCCGACCCAGAAGATGGGACGCGAGGCACAGCAGGTCTCGCGGTCCCTTCATACAACCATCAGATTTTTGGGGCCTTCGATGTTCAAATCCAGCCGTCGTGTCTTCATTCAATCCGTTGCATTCGGTGCTGGCGTCCTCGGCGCCGCCAAATCCGCGCTCGCAGCGCCGGACGGACATGCCGCCGGCTACGACGTTGCTCCCGCATCCGACTTCCTGAAGACGATCCCGCGAAAATCCGGCGATCCCGTGGTGTTCACCGCCTCTCTCGACAAGGGACCGATCAAGGCCACCTCCGGCGGCTGGGCGCGCGAAGTCACGACCCGCACCCTGCCGCTCGCGACCGGCATTGCCGGCGCGCATCTTTTCGTCAACGCGGGCGGCGCCCGGGAAATGCATTGGCACAATTCGGCCGAATGGGCCTATGTCGTCGACGGCCATTGCCAGGTGACGGTGGTCGATCCCGAGGGCCAACTCGAAATCGTCAATCTCGCACCCGGCGATCTCTGGTACTTCCCGAAAGGTCACAGCCACGCCATCCAGACGCTCGGGACTGCCCCCTGTCACGCCATCCTCGCCTTCGACGACGGGCTATACTCCGAGCACGGCACATTCGGGATCAGCGACTGGATGAGCCGCTACGACGCCCCCACCCTGTCGCAGGCGTTGGGCGTGTCCGCGGAGATGTTGGGCGCCAATCCAAAGGCCGAGACCTACATCATGCAGGGCGAGGTGCTGGCGCTCGATGGTCCGCAGGCGAAGCTCGCCCGGCCGCTGGACCGCGACCGGACCCACCGCTTCGCGCTGATGTCGCAGAAGCCGCGCGTGAGCACGGCCGGCGGCCAACTCTACGTGGCCTCCGCCAAGGAGTTTCCGGTCTCGAGCGCCATGACCGGAACGATGCTCAAGCTCAAGCCGGGCGCGATGCACGAGCCGCATTGGCACACCAACGCCAACGAATGGCACTATGTGCTGAAGGGACGCGCGCGCGTCACCCTGTTCGCATCCGACAAGCGTGTCGCCGTCGCCGAGCTTTCGGCCGGGGAATGCGCCTATATCCCCAGCAATTGCGGACATTCCATTCAGAACATCGGCAACGAGGACGCCGAACTCGTCGGTGCGCTCGACAGCGGCGCGTACCATGAAAGCAGTCTGGGCGACTGGCTGGCCAAGGCGCCGCGGCACCTGCTGGCCAACAATTTCGGCGTTGCGGAGGCGGCGGTGGTGAACTTCGGGCGCAAGCGCATGGTCATCGCCAGCGCGAGCTGACCGCTTCGTCACGCACGAACGGCTGTCATCCAACTGTCATCGAATGTGCCGAGAGCTGTGTCTTCGGTACATTCGGGACAGACAATGGACTATTTCAAGCGCTTCAACTTCCTGTTCGCCGCCCCCGTGTTCGACGCCGACGACCTCGAGGGCGTCCGTTTCAACCAGATCATCGAGGAGATCCAGCGCTCCGGCTTCGAGGTGGTCCGGGCCCGCAAGCTGGAGGACGCCGAGATGGCGGTGCAGACCGACGCCGCGATCGGCTGCATGGTGGTGGACTGGGGCAAGAAGGGCCTGGAGGGCAAGACCTCGGCGCTGATCAATTTGATGCGGCGCCGCGGCCTCGACTTCCCGATCATCCTGCTGATCCGGCGCAAGCGCTTCGAGGATTTGCCGGTCGAGGTGCTCGACTTCATCGACGGCTATGTCTTCCTGTCCGAGGAGACGCCGACCTTCATCGCCAAGAATTTGATCAGCCGGCTCAAGCAATATGCCGAGACGCTGAAGACGCCGTTCTTCGGCGCGCTGGTCGACTATGCCGAGGAAGGCAACCAGCTCTGGACCTGCCCGGGCCACAATGGCGGCGTGTTCTACAACCGCAGCCCGATCGGGCGCGTGTTCGTCGAGCATCTCGGCGAATCCGTGTTCCGCGACGACCTCGACAATTCCGTGCTCGACCTCGGCGACCTCCTAACCCATGAGGGCCCGGCGCTGAAGGCGCAGAAGGAAGCCGCGCAGATTTTTGGCGCGGAGAAAACCTATTTCGTCCTCAACGGCACCTCGACCTCGAACAAAGTCGCGCTCGGCGCACTAGTCACAGACGGCGACCTCGTGCTGTTCGACCGCAACAACCACAAGGCCGCCCATCACGGCGCGCTGATGATCAATGGCGGCATTCCCGTCTATGTCTCGACGATCCGCAACGCCTGGGGCCTGATCGGCCCGATGCGCTGGGACGTGCTAGACGAGAAGGCCCTGCGCGAGGCGATCCGTAACCATCCGCTGGTGACGGACAAGGAATCCTGGCGCAAGGAGCGGCCGTTCCGCGTCGCCGTGGTCGAGCAATGCACCTATGACGGCTCGATCCACAGCGCCGAGATGATCCTGAAGCGCATCGGTCATCTCTGCGAATACATCCTGTTCGACGAGGCCTGGGCCGGCTTCATGAAATTCCATCCGCTCTATGCCGGCCGCTTCGCCATGGGGCTGGCGAATCTTCCGCCGGAGGCACCGGGTATCATCGCGACGCAGTCGACCCACAAGCAGCTCGCGAGTTTTTCGCAGGCCTCGCAGATCCACATCAAGGACCGCCATATCCGCGGCCAGAAGCGCCGCGTCGAGCACCGCCGCTTCAACGAAAGTTTTATGCAGCACGCGTCCACATCACCCTTCTACCCGCTGTTCGCCTCGCTCGACGTCGGCGCGCAGATGATGAAGGGCCGCTCCGGCGAAGTGCTCTGGGACGACACGATCCGCCTCGGCATCGAGCTGCGCAAGAAGATCCGGGCGATGCGCCGCGAGTTCGAGGAGAAGGAGCAGAATCCGGACCGGCGCTGGTTCTTCGAGCCCTTCGTGCCCGATCGCGTCGCCATTCCCGATGTCAGCCGTCCCGGCGGCGCGCACAACGTTGCCTGGGAGACGCTGTCCACCGACGAGCTCGCGACCAATCCTGCGCTGTGGCAGCTCTCTCCCGATACCAACTGGCACGGCTTTCCCGATCTTACGGAAGGCTTCGCCATGACCGACCCGAACAAGCTGACGCTGCTCACCCCCGGCTTCGACCGCACCACCGGCGCCTATGCCGAACACGGCATCCCCGCGCCGGTCGTCGCGCAATATCTGCGCGAAAATCGCATCGTCCCCGAGAAGAACGACCTCAACTCCCTGCTCTTCCTGCTCACGCCGGGCGTCGAGGCGAGCAAGGCCGGCACGCTGATTTCCGGCCTCGTCGCGTTCAAGAGGCTGCATGACGACAATGCGCTGCTGGCCGACGCGATCCCGGAATTCTACCAGCGGCGGCAGGCACGCTATGCCGGCGTGCGGCTGCGCGATCTCTGCGGCGAGATGCACCGTTTCTTCAGGAACGCCAATGTCAGCGCGCTCCAGGCCCGGCAGTTCATGCCGGAGCACATGCCCGAGATTGCGATGTCGCCCCGCGATGCCGCGCGCTATCTGTTCAAGAACGATGTCGACTATCTGCCGATCGAGGCGATCGCAGGCCGCATCGCCACCACGCCCTTCGTGGTCTATCCGCCCGGCATCGCCACCATCGTGCCCGGTGAGCGGCTGACGGAACGGGCCAAGCCGATGGTGGATTACCTCAGGATGTTCGAAACCTGCTTCAACACATTTCCGGGCTTCGAGGTCGAAATCCAGGGCATCTACAAGGAGATCGATGCCCAGGGGCGCATCGGGCTCTATACCTACGTTGTTGCCGAGTAGGTGCCGATGAACGAAACTGCGATTGCGCGCACGGATGACGAGCCGGTCCTGATCCGCCCCTCACGCGAGGGCGACGTCGAGGCGATGCTGGCGATCTACCGCCATCACGTCCGCACTGGCGTGCCCCGCGACGTCGAGGGAACCGGCGCGCCGGAGCCGGACGATCTGCGCGACCGGCGCAAGAATTTGAAGCAGACCCGCCTGCCGCATCTGGTCGCGACCTGGCGCGGCGAGGTCGTCGGCTATGCCTATGCTGTGCTGTTCCGCAAGCGTCCGGCCTATCGCTACACCGCCAAGCACTCGATCTATGTCCACCACGCGCATCTCGGCCGCGGCGTCGGCCGGCTGCTGCTCCAGGGAATGATCGACACGTGTGCGGCGGCCGGCTTCCGCCAGATGATCGGCTATATCGATGCCGACAATGCGCCCTCGCTGGCGCTGCACGAAAAATTCGGCTTCGCGCGCGCCGGCCTGCTCTGCGGCGTCGCCTATCGCCACGGCCGCTGGTCGGACACGGTCATGGTGCAGCGCTCGCTCGGCGCCGGGACGACGGCGCCCCCGCCTGTCACTTCGCCGGGTCGGTAGGCCTCACGAGGGAAAGTCAGCCGGTCTGACGTGGATGCGATCGGCATGCAGCGACCAGTGATGCAACGCCTGGTCCTTGCAGAATTTTGCCTTGGCCCGCTCGGTGGCTTCGTTCTCGTCGGTGGCGTCGATCTCGAGCGTACCCTGACAAACTTCGCATTGCCGGCCGTACTCCCCGAGCACGTCCTTCATGAACCTGACGACATAAGTTGACATGGGACCTCCTGCTGCCCGGCAGCACTCTAATCCCATTTAGCCAGAATGCGGGAGAGGGATTTTGACGCGGATCAAGGGCAACTCACTTCGGAGCGCGGGATTGCGAACTATACAAAATATTGTATAATCCAGCTATGAAGCCGATCGAGTTCCGAGGCACCGCACTGGACGATCTTCGCCAATTTCCCGGTACGGCGCGGCGCCAAGCTGGTTTTCAACTCGATCAGGTTCAGCGCGGGCGTCAGCCCGACGATTGGAAGCCGATGAGCAGCATCGGCCAGGGCGTGCAGGAGATACGAATTCGCGATGAATCCGGAGCGTTCCGGGTCCTGTATGTCGCGAAGTTTGAACGCGCGATCTACGTGCTGCACTGTTTTCAGAAGAAGGCCCAGAAGACAAGCAAAGCGGATCTGGACGTCGCGCGACTGCGCTACAGAGATTTGTTGAAGGAATTGAACCGATGACCAAGAAGCGCTTCACCAGTGTTTGGGACGCAATCGAGGATACGCCGGCGGAGGCCGCGAACATGAAGCTCCGTTCGGAGCTGATGCTGGCGCTGCGGGATCACATCGCCGGTATGAAACTCAATCAATCGGAAGCCGCGAAGCTGTTTGGTGTCACCCAGCCTCGCATCTCTGACCTGATGCGCGGAAAGATCGAACTGTTCGGTATCGATACTCTCGTCAATATGGCGGCTGCGGCTGGGCTCAAGGTCGAAGTTCGGGTTTCAGAAGCGGCTTAGGGCCGACCTCAGCCATCACGTCTTAATATCGAGCAGCGACTCCGTCGTCTCGGCGTAGGCCTGAATGACCTTCGCATTGGCAATGAAGCTGTACTTTGCGACCGCCAGTTCAGCGAATTCGCTGGCGAGATCGACGTTCGGCGCGGCGACCAGGCCGTCCTGGTTCGCGAAGGGAGCGCTCGGGTCGGATTGCGCGGTATAGCTCGGCGACACCGCCGACACGGTCGCGGCCGTACCGCCTGGCGTCGAGCCGCTCGATTGGGATACCTGATCGACTCGCAGCGGCACATAGGCCGCGGGAAATGTTGGAGCAATGCCCCCACCGGCCGATGTGCCCGATGCGCCTGATGCTGGCAGCGGGCCGGTCGTGCTAACGTTGGCGATATTGCTCGCAGCCACGCTCACGCGCAAACTCGCCGCGGAAAGTCCTGACGTCGCAATTGAAAGTATGCTCATGATCCCTGATCTACAGGACAAGTCATACGCGTTCACTCACGCCATCAGTAAAATCCGCCGCTTTCTGTTTTCATCCTCGTAACCACCGATCGGAGCGCGATCGAGCCTCGCGCGCCCTTACCCCGGCGTGACGCCAAAAGCCTGCTTGAAGCGCTCGGCGTAGCGCGGCCAGACCTCGGGGTTGATGATGCGCGGCGGGCGCTTGCCGTCGAGGGTGTCCAGCACCTGCTCGGCGGCGATGCGGCCCATGTTCTGGCGCGCCTCGATGGTGACTCCGGCGGTATGCGGGCTCGCCAGCACATTGTCGAACTGGAGCAGCGGATGCTCCGGCGGCGGCGGCTCCCTGGACCAGACGTCGAGGCCGGCACCGGCAATGCGCTTGTCGCGCAACGCCTGGAGCAGCGCGTCCTCGTCGTGAATGAAGCCGCGCGCCGTGGTGATGAAATAGGCATGCGGCTGCATCAGCGCGAATTCCCGCGTGCTGATCATGTTGCGGCTCTTCTTGTCGAGCGGACATGAGATCGAGACGAAATCGGCGCGGCGCAAGAGCTCGTCGAGCTCGACCTTCTCGCCGCCCCGCTCGGCCATCACCTCGGCCGTCAGGTACGGATCGTAGGCCAGCACCTTCATGCCGAACAGGCCCTTGCAGAGAGCTGCGATGCGGCGGCCGACATTGCCGAGGCCGATGATGCCGACGGTCTTGTGCTCGATCTCGTTGCCGATGAGCTCGTTGCGGTTGACGTTGGAGTCCCTGCGGAGCTTGCGGTCGGACTGGATGATGCGCTTGGACAACGTCAGCATCATCGCCAGCGCGTGCTCGGCGACGGAATGGGCGTTGCCGCCGGACTGGTTGACGACCAGCACGCCCGCATCGGTGCAGGCCTCGACGTCGACGGGGTCGAAGCCCGCACCATTGCTGGAGACGAGCAGCAGGTTCGGCGTGCGCTTCAGGAGGGCGGCATCGACATGGAAATGCGGGGCCAGTTCGTCGCGCGCGGCACCGATCTGGTAGACATGGGCCGCGCTCAGGATCGGCGCGTAAAAATCCTCGGGGCTCTCGTTCTCGATGCGATCGAGCCGAACGTCGGGCCGCGCCTTCAGGATGTCGATATAGATCGGATTGGCCAGATATTTGACGTAGAAGACGCGCTTGCTGTTGACGGACATCAGGACCCTTCCGGCTCTCTCGAGGAGACCCGCAAGGCCAGCGCAAAGCGCGCTCCGTCCATGCGTCCCTCCCATTTTCTCGTTGTCGCCGCTTATGACATGGCGGTGCCGGCCTCGGCAGGCCGTCTGGCGCAGATCACGGTGCCGGCCCGGACATGTTGACAAACCTGCTGCCTGCGTCAAGTTCGGCAGACCGCCGCGACGGCCAACACCAAGAAGCATGCGCGGCTCGAGGGAGAACGCAATGCCAATTGCGGAACAGCAGACGCAGGCGACACAGGGGTCCAGCGACAAGAGCTGGCATGGCATCGTCCTGCAAACCCTGAAGCGGAACGAGATCAGCCTGATCCCCTACGTGCCCGACCGGGTGCTGACGCCGCTGATCAAGAATTTGCACGCCGACCCCTTCTTCACCACCTTTGCCACCGCCCGCGAGGAAGAGGCCGTCGGCATCGTCTCCGGTGCCTGGATGGGCGGCCGGCGCGGCGCCGTGCTGATGCAGACCTCCGGCTTTGCCACGCTAGCCAACACGCTGGCCTCGCTCGCGGTGCCCTACCAGATCCCGCTGATCATGTTCGTGTCCGAGCGCGGCACGCTCGGCGAGTTCAATTACGGCCAGTCGCTGGTCTGCCGCACCATGCGGCCGGTGCTGGATTCGCTGGCGCTGGAGCACCACACCATCACAAGGCTCGACGAGCTTGAATTCATCGCCGACCGCTCGATCAAGCAGGCCGTGACCACGCAGGCGCCGGTGGCGCTGATCCTCAACCCGCTGCTCACCGGCGGCAAGACGTTCGACAAGTGAGCGCCACCATGAAGACGCGCAACACCAAGATCATGAACCGGTTCGACGTGACGAAGCGCCTGATCGCGAAACTCAAGCATCAGGAAGCGGTCGTCGGCGGCATCGGCAACACCAATTTCGACCTCTGGGCCGCCGGCCACCGCCCGCAGAATTTCTACATGCTGGGCAGCATGGGCCTTGCCTTCCCGATCGCGCTCGGCGTGGCGCTGGCGCAGCCCGATCGCCGCGTGTTCGCACTCGAAGGCGACGGCTCGCTGCTGATGCAGCTCGGTGCGCTCTCGACCATCGCGACGCTGAAGCCGAAGAATCTCATCATGATCGTGATGGACAACGGCATCTACCAGATCACCGGCGCGCAGCCGACGCCGGCCGCAAGCGTGGCCGACATCGTCGCCATCGCCACCGGCTCGGGTCTCGCCAGGAGCTCCTGGGCCGCGGACGAGGAAGATTTCGAGCGGCTTGTCGACGAGGCCATGTCGGCCTCCGAGCCCAGCCTGATCGCCGTCCGCATCGACGACAAGCCGGGCGTCGGCACCACGAGGCGCGATCCCGTGCAGATCCGGGAGCGCTTCATGCACGGCCTCGGCGTGCGCGAGCCACTTTAACGTTTGGTCATTAACTACACGGCGATCTGATCCGCAGCCCGCGGCAGGCCCTACAAATCCGTGCTAAGCGGTGCGGATGTCCATTTTCGTCCGTTTCTTTGCCTGGCTCCTCGCAGCCGCCGTCACTTTCGCGACCCTCGGCCCGCCTGGCCTCCGGCCCCATTCCGACCTCGGCCAGGACGGCGAGCATGCGCTCGCCTTCATCTTGGTTGGATTGGCCTTTGGCCTCGCCTATCGGAGCCGTCGCTGGGCCGTCGCCGCAATGGCCGTGGTCCTGATCGGCGTGCTGGAGCTGCTGCAATTCTGGGCGCCGGGACGACATGCGCGACTGGAAGATTTTCTGGTCGATGCCGGCACCGCGTGCATCGGCTTTGCGCTCGCTGCCATCGTCGATTGGGTCATGGCGCGCTTCCGCGCAACTTCACCCTTGACGAGCGAAGGCCCCGCGGAGTGATGCTCCGCAGGGCCCGGCATTTCAAAGCATAAAGCTCCGATCGATCAGTCGATGATCTTGACGACGCGGCGCGTACGCGGCTCGACGATCACACGGCGATCGTTCACGACCGCATAGCGATATTCGGTGTAGTTCGGCACGGGACGCAGCACCACGGTCGGGGGCAGCGGCTCGCCGACCACGACGCGCTCCTCGACGACGACAGAATCGCTGCGGGGGATGCCGCCCAGGATCGCATTCGGGATTTCGAGGCCGGCGCCGACGGCCGCACCGACGGTGCCACCGACCATCGCGCCGATCGGGCCGCCGACGTCGCCGCCCGCGCGCGCGCCGTCCCTGGCGCCCTGTTCGGTCGTCGACTGGGCAAAGGCTGCGCTCGACGCCAACAGCGAGGCGGCAGCCAACGTAATCGCAAGACGGGTTTTCATGTCCACACGCTCCAGTGTTTGTTGATGCGCCTTCAACCGCGGGACCGGAGCATTGTTCCAGTTCCGCAGCGGTGAAAAATGCACCGTTTCCGGAGAGTGTTACCCGGTAACAGTTCAGCCGGCGGCGATCTCGTGGCCCGCCATCAGTTCCAGCGCGCGCACCATTGCCGAGTGATCCCAGCCCTTGCCGCCATGCGCGGTGCAGGACGAGAACAATTGCTGCGCCACCGCCGTGCTCGGCAGCGACAGGCCGAGCGCGCGCGCGCCTTCGAGCGCGAGGTTGAGATCCTTCTGGTGCAGCTCGATGCGGAATCCGGGATCGAAATTGCGCTTCACCATGCGCTCGCCATGCACTTCGAGAATGCGCGACGAGGCAAAGCCGCCCATCAACGCCTTGCGCACCAGCGCGGGGTTCGCCCCGGCCTTTGACGCGAACAGCAGCGCCTCGCTCACCGCCTCGATCGTCAGCGCGACGATGATCTGGTTGGCAACCTTGGTGGTCTGGCCATCGCCATTGGCCCCGACATGGGTGACGTTCTTGCCCATTCTGTCGAAGATCGGCTTCATGGTGCCGAAGGCGCGCTCGGGACCGCCGACCATGATGGTGAGGCTCGCAGCCTTCGCTCCGACCTCCCCGCCCGACACCGGCGCGTCGAGATAGTCCGCCCCCAGCGCCTCGATCTTTTTCGCGAACTCCTTGGTCGCCAGCGGCGAGATCGAGCTCATGTCGACGACGATCTTGCCTTTTGAGATTCCGCTCGCGACGCCGTCCTTGCCGAACAGCACGGCCTCTACATGCGGCGTGTCAGGCACCATGATGACGACGGCATCCGCCTCCTCCGCGACTTCCCTGGCCGATTTGCAGGCGATGCCGCCCGCGGAAATCAGCTCGGGCGCGACCGGTGCGACGTCATGCAGGAGCACGCGATGGCCCGCGGCCAGAAGATGGCCGGCCATCGGCCGTCCCATGGTGCCAAGTCCGATGAAGCCGATGTCGATCATGTTTTTGATGTCTCGCAGTTGGAGTAGCAAAATTTATCCGCGCGCTCGGTGCACCTCTCCCGCTTGCGGGAGAGGTCGGCGCGAAGCGCCGGGTGAGGGCTTTCTCCGCTTGGGGATTTTCTCGGCACGCCTCAGAAGATCCCATCGCGGAGGGAACCCTCACCCCAACCCTCTCCCGCAAGCGGGAGAGGGAGCGCACTACCGATGTGTCCTTCTCACGTCTCAAACGTCTGTGCCGCGTGCCAGGACAGGCCTTCCAGCGTCGTGGTGCGCGGCTTGTATTCGCAGCCGATCCAGCCGCGGTAGCCGATCGCGTCGAGATGGCGGAACAGGAAGGGATAGTTGATCTCGCCGGTGCCGGGCTCGTTGCGGCCGGGATTGTCGGCGAGCTGGATGTGCGAAATCTGCGGCAGATATTCCTGCATGGTGCGGGCGAGATCACCCTCCATGATCTGCATGTGGTAGATGTCGTACTGAATGAAGAGATTGTTCGACCTGACCTCGGAGATCAGCTGCACCGCCTGCTCGGTGCCGTTGAGGTAGAAGCCGGGAATGTCGAGCGTGTTGATCGGCTCGACCAGCAGCTTGATGTTTTCGCGCGCCAGCGTCGAGGCGGCAAAGCGCAGATTTCCAACCAGCGTTTCCTGGAGCTCGCGCGGATCGGCATCGACGGGCGCGATGCCGACGAGGCAGTTGAGCTGCTCGCAATCGAGCGCCTTGGCGTAGTCGATGGCGCGGAACACGCCGTCGCGGAATTCGCTGGTGCGAGCGGGCAGGATCGCGATGCCGCGCTCGCCCTTGGCCCAATTGCCGGCGGGGAGATTATGCAGCACTTGTGTCAGGCCGTGAGACTCAAGCTGTTCGCGGAGCAGCGCCTTGTCGACATCATAGGGGAAGAGATATTCGACCCCGGCAAAGCCTGCCGCTTTCGCCGCGGCAAAGCGGTCGATGAACGGCATCTCGTTGAAGAGCATGGTGAGGTTGGCGGCAAATTTCGGCATGATGTTGTCCCCCTATTCCGCCGGCTGAAGCACGCTCGCGCGCTTGGTTCCGACCTCGTCGAGCGGCAGATCAAGCACCTCCTCGAACTCGACGATGTTGTCGATCTCGGTGCCCATCGCGATGTTGGTGACGCGTTCGAGGATGAACTCGACCACCACGGGCACGCGATGCTTGGCCATCAGCTCGCGCGCGGTGGCAAACGCGGCCTGAGTATCTTTCGGATCGGTGACGCGGATCGCCTTGCAGCCGAGGCCTTCGGCGACGGCGACGTGGTCGACGCCGTAGCCATTGAGCTCCGGCGCGTTGACGTTCTCGAAAGAGAGCTGGACGTGATAATCCATGTCAAAACCGCGCTGGGCCTGGCGGATCAGGCCGAGATAGGAATTGTTCACGACGACGTGGATGTAGGGCAGATTGAACTGCGCACCGACCGCGAGCTCCTCGATCAGGAACTGGAAGTCGTAGTCGCCTGACAGCGCGACGATCTCCCGATCCGGGCATGCCGCACGCACGCCCAGCGCGGCGGGCAAGGTCCAGCCGAGCGGCCCGGCCTGCCCCGCGTTGATCCAGTTGCGCGGCTTGTAGACGCCGAGGAATTGCGCACCGGCGATCTGCGACAGGCCAATCACGGTGACATAGGTGGTGTCGCGGCCGAATGCCTTGTTCATCTCCTCATAGACGCGCTGCGGCTTGATCGGGACGTTGTCGAAATGGCTCTTGCGCAGCATCGTCTTCTTGCGATCGCGGCAGGATGCGGGCCACGCCTGGCGCTCGCGGAGCCTGCCTGACCGGCGCCACTCCCTGGCGACGGCAACGAACAGCTCGAGCGCGGCCCTGGCATCCGAGACGATGCCGAGATCGGGATTGAACACGCGCCCGATCTGGGTCGGCTCGATGTCGACATGCACGAAGGTGCGGCCCTTGGTGTAAGTTTCGACCGAACCGGTGTGGCGGTTTGCCCAGCGGTTGCCGATGCCGAGCACGAAATCGGATTCGAGCATGGTGGCGTTGCCATAGCGGTGGCTGGTCTGGAGGCCGACCATGCCGGCCATCAGCACATGATCGTCGGGGATCGCGCCCCACCCCATCAGCGTCGGCACGACGGGCACGTTGGCGATCTCGGCGAATTCGACCAGCAGATCCGAAGCGTCGGCATTGATGACGCCGCCGCCCGAGACGATCAGCGGCCGCTCGGCGGCGTTGAGCATCTCCAGCGCCTTCTCGACCTGTTTTCGCGTGGCAGTGGGCTTGTAGACCGGCAGCGGCTCATAGGTCTCGTCGTCGAACTCGATCTCGGCGAGCTGCACGTCGAGCGGCATGTCGATCAGCACCGGCCCCGGCCGGCCCGAGCGCATCACGTGGAACGCTTGGCTGAACACCCGCGGCACCAGCGCCGGCTCGCGCACGGTCACCGCCCACTTCGTCACGGGCTTTGCGATCGACTCGATGTCAACGGCCTGAAAATCCTCCTTGTAGAGCCGCGCCCGCGGTGCTTGCCCGGTGATGCAGAGGATCGGGATGGAATCGGCGATCGCCGAATAGAGCCCGGTGATCATGTCGGTGCCAGCCGGCCCCGAGGTGCCGATGCAGACGCCGATGTTACCGGCCTTCGCCCGCGTATAGCCTTCCGCCATGTGCGAGGCGCCCTCGACGTGGCGCGCCAGGATGTGGCGGATCGAGCCGCGCTTCTTCAGCGCCGAGTAAAGCGGATTGATCGCGGCCCCGGGAACACCGAAGGCGGTAGAGATGCCCTCTTTCTCCAGGATACGCACGGCCGCATCGATAGCTCGCATCTTCGCCATATCGGACCTCGCTCGAGTTGCGTCAGCGAGCGAGATCATCAGGTGTGCAGGATGCGATCTCAACGAGATCGATTTTATTTTCCACGATGCGGCAGCCGTGGAAAAAACACGGTGGTCTCAATCAGTTAGATCAAGAGATGCGTGAAAGCCGATCACTCGAACAGCGGCGCCAGCTCCATCTGCGGGACCAGCACCAGACCCTTGTCGGTGATGCGAATTTCCGGAATGACCGATAGCGGAATGAGATTGAAGCCCATGTAGGGGATGGTGCAGCCGGCTTCCGCCCATTCCTTCTTCAGCACCTTGACCTCTTCGGCCACTTCGGTGACGCGCTTGTCGGACAAGAGGCCGGCGATCGGCAGCGGGACGAGCGCCCTCACCTTGCCGTCGGCGACGACGCAGACGGCGCCCTGCTTTTCCTTGATGGCGGCGATTGCAACCTGCATGTCGCCCTCGTTGGTGCCGGCGACGATGATGTTGTGGCTATCGTGGCCGACGCTCGAAGCGACCGCGCCGCGCTTAAGTCCAAAATCCTTGAGCAGGCCATAGGCGACGTTGCCGGCCGATTTGCCGTGGCGCTCGACCACCGTGACGAAACACAGGCCGTAGCGCGCGAACAATTCCGGCCAATCCTTGGCCGGCTCGATCTTGACCTTCTCGTGGATCAGCGTGATGCCTGGCAGCGCGGTCTTGATCGCGTTGACGGTACAGGCCTTCGCCGGCAGCTCCGGCGTCAACTTCAGCTTCTCCGGCAGCTTCACGGTGGCATAGGCCGCCTTCGGGTATTGATAGCGCTGCGACAATGCCTGATCGAGACGCGGCGTGATCTTGCGGTTCTCCACCACGAGCTCGCCGCCATACCAGGTCGATTGCGGCTTGAGTTGATCGTCCATCAGCACGAGATCGGAAGAGCGT
>NZ_AKIY01000267.1 GCF_000282615.1 Bradyrhizobium sp. YR681
CCGGCTGCCGCCGTTTTCGCAGGCCGAAGCCGAAGCCGCCATCGCGACGTCGCTGGAACGGCCGCTGAAGGACGTTTTCGCAGCTTTCGGCCCGGCGGTCGCCGCCGCCTCGATCGCACAGGTCCATCGCGCCGAGGTGATGCGCGACGGCGTCCGCAAGGCGGTCGCGGTCAAGGTGCTCAGGCCGAACGTGGCCTCGCGTTTCCGCCGCGACCTCTCGGATTTCTTCTTCGTCGCGCACAAGGCCGAGGCCTACTCGTCCGAAGCGCGGCGGCTGCGCCTGATCGAGGTCATCAACACCATGTCGCGCTCCGTCGCGATGGAGATGGACCTGCGGCTCGAAGCAGCAGCGCTGTCGGAGATGGCGGAGAACACGAGCGGCGATCCCGATTTCCGCGTGCCTGAAGTCGACTGGGACCGCACCACCCACAACGTGCTGACGATGGAGTGGATCGACGGCATCGCGCTGAACGACCACAAGCGTCTCGAGGAATCACAGGTCGATTTGCCCGATCTCGGGCGCAAGGTGATCCAGAGCTTTCTGCGCCACGCGCTGCGCGACGGTTTTTTCCACGCCGACATGCATCCCGGGAACCTGTTCCTGGATGACGCCGGCCGTCTCGTCGCGGTCGATTTCGGCATCATGGGCCGGCTCGGCATGAAGGAGCGGCGCTTCCTCGCCGAGATCCTGCTCGGCTTCATCACCCGCGACTATCGCCGCGTCGCGGAAGTGCATTTCGAGGCGGGCTACGTGCCCGCGCATCACTCGGTCGAGAATTTCGCGCAGGCCATCCGTGCCATCGGCGAGCCCATTCACAATCGCACCGCCGAGGAAATCTCGATGGCGCGGCTGCTGACATTGCTGCTCGAGGTCACCGGCCTGTTCGACATGACGACGCGGCCCGAGCTGATCCTGCTGCAGAAGACCATGGTGGTGGTCGAGGGCGTCGCGCGCGGCTTCGATCCCAAGCTCGACATCTGGAAGGTCGCCGACCCCGTGGTGCGCGAATGGATCGAGCGCAATCTCGGACCGATCGGCCGGGTGCAGGGCGCGCTTGCCGGCGGCGGCGACCTCGCCCGTGTGCTGATGCGCCTGCCCGATATCGCCCAGCGCTCCGTCGCGGTGCTTGAGCAGCTCGAAGCCATGACGCGGGACGGCATCCGGCTGTCGCCGGAGAGCATCGCGGCCATGGGCCGCAGCGAAGGCCGCAAGAACCGCTGGCGCACCGTGGCGCTCTGGATCATCGCCGCCACCTTCATCGGGATCCTGATCGCCGTCCGGAATTTGTGATTGCATTGCAATCATCGGATTGATAGCATCGCTATCATTCCGTGCTGGAGGGGCGTCATGGCGAGCCTGACCATCCGTAAGCTCGACGAACACGTCAAAACGTATTTGCGGCTGCGTTCAGCCAGGAACCACAGGTCGGTCGAAGAAGAGGTCCGGGTCATCCTGCGGGAGCTGATCGAGGGCCGCGAGGAGCCGCTGACGCCGTTTTCGGCGCCCCCGGCCCAGTCCACCGCCCCCACGCCGCAGCGTACCGGCGCGCTTCCTGAGGCCAGCGTCACCCTGATCATCGGCGGCGGGATCGCAGCCTTCAAGTCGCTCGACCTGATCCGAAGGCTGAAGGAGCGCCGCATCGAGGTCCGCTGCGTGCTGACCAAGGCGGCGGAGCAATTCGTCACACCGCTCTCGGTCAGCGCCCTCTCCCATGAGCGCGTCTATACCGACCTGTTCGATCCCCAGAGCGAATTCGACGCCGGCCATATCCGCCTGGCGCGCGATTGCGATCTGATCGTGGTGGCGCCTGCCACCGCCGATCTGATGGCGAAGATGGCGAATGGCCACGCTGACGATCTCGCCAGCGCCATCCTGCTCGCGACCAACCGGAAAATCCTGCTGGCGCCGGCGATGAACCCGCTGATGTGGAACAACGCGGCGACCCGGCGCAACGTGGCGCAGCTCCAGCGCGACGGCGTCTTGTTGATCGGACCGAATTCCGGCGAGATGGCCGAAGCGGGCGAAGCCGGTGTCGGCCGCATGTCCGAAGCGATCGAGATCGCCACCGCTGCCGAGCGCCTGCTGCGACCGCCGGTGCCGCGACCCCTCGCCGGCAAGCGCGTGCTGATCACCGCAGGTCCCACGCACGAGCCGATCGATCCGGTGCGCTATATTGCCAACCGTTCCTCCGGCAAGCAGGGTTTTGCCATTGCCGCCGCGGCGCAGGCCGCCGGTGCAGAGGTGATTCTGGTGAGCGGTCCGGTCGATCTCGACGATCCCGCCGGCGTCACCGTCAAGCACGTCGAATCCGCGCGGCAGATGCTGGAGCAGGTCCAGGCCGCGCTCCCCGCCGACATCGCGATCTTCGCCGCCGCGGTCGCCGACTGGCGCGTCGCCAGCGAGGGCGAGCAGAAGCTGAAGAAGACATCGGCCGGCATGCCGCCGCTTCAGCTGGTCGAAAACCCCGACATCCTCGCCACGATCTCGAAGCTGACCGACAAGCGCCCGCCGCTGGTGATCGGCTTCGCCGCCGAGACCGAGCACCTCATCGACAATGCCAAGTCCAAGCTGGCCCGCAAGGGCTGCGACTGGATCGTCGCCAACGACGTGTCACCCGCCACCGGCGTGATGGGCGGTGACCGCAACACCGTCCACCTCATCAGCAAGAATGCTGAGAAGAACGGCGAGATCATTGTTGATTCCTGGCCGGTGATGACCAAGGAACAGGTCGCCATCGAACTGGTCGCGCATGTCGCAAAGAGCGTGACCGACAAATCCCTGGAGTCCGCATCTTGAGCACGACAATCACGGTCGAATTGCAGCAACTGGGCCACGCCGAGGGCCTGCCGCTGCCGGCCTACCAGACCGCGGAGGCCGCCGGCCTCGATTTGATGGCTGCGGTGCCCGATGCCGAGCCGCTGACGCTCGCCGCCGGCCAATATGCGCTGGTGCCGACGGGCCTTGCGATCGCGCTGCCGCCCGGGCACGAGGCCCAGGTGCGGCCGCGCTCCGGGCTGGCCGCCAAGCACGGCGTCACCGTGCTGAATTCGCCGGGAACCATCGACGCGGATTACCGCGGCGAGATCAAGGTGATCCTGATCAACCACGGCGCGGCGCCGTTCGTGATCAAGCGCGGCGAGCGCATCGCGCAGATGGTGATCGCGCCCGTGCTGCAGGCCGCGCTGGTTCCCGTGACGACATTGTCCGCGACCGATCGCGGCGCCGGCGGTTTCGGCTCGACCGGGCGGTAGTTTTCTTGCCTCTCCCGCTTGCGGGAGAGGCCGTCGCGCTCGCAGAGCGCGGCGGGTGAGGGTTTCCTCCGGGGAGTGTCCCGTCGCGGAGATAGCCTCTCCTCAGCCCTCCCCCACAAGCGGGGGAGGGAGTGCACCTGCTGCGCGGGAACGACTCGCCCGATGTTCATCGCGCGCTAAAGCACGGCAACTCCAACCGAATCGCCCGCAGAACTACGTGAGGCGGGAACATCGCGCCCGGCATTTTTTTCGGGCGGCCTTTGCGTTCACGATCTGGACTCTTACCGGTGGAGTCGCGGTGAGGGTATTGTCCTTTGATTCGCGCGCGACGGGGGTCGCCGCGCGCAGATTCGTGCGGTCTTGGGGCAACTATGTCAGGCGTGATCGTGTCGATGCGTCGGACGCTGCTATCGTGCTCATCGCTCGTGCGCAACGGCCTGATCGGGAGCGCTCTCGCAGCGCTGCTGCCGGCTGCGCCGGCTGAGGCCGCCGACTTCGTCGACACACTCTCGATAATGCTGGACTTCAACCGGCAGGAACTCGCGGTGCTCGCCACCGCGCTGGCCCTGCTCGGCTTCTCGGTGGTGGCCGCGATCCTGTTGATGCGCACGCGCGTCGGCAGGGCGAAGACCGAGGCGCGGCTGCGCGCACGGATCGGGGAGCTGCAACTCCAGGCCGACCGCTTCGGCGCACTGCTGTTCGCCGAGCCGCAGATCCTGATCTCCTGGCCGGCCGGCGACAACCGCGCGCAAATCTCCGGCGACGTCTCGATGGTGCTGCCGCGCGACTCCTCGCCGCAGCGCGTGCTCGCCTTCGGGGCCTGGCTGCCGCCGGAGCCCGCGCTCCAGATGGACCATGCGGTCGACGCGCTGCGCGACCGCGGTGACGGGTTCCAGCTGACGCTGACCACCGCGCATGGCCACACGCTGGAGGCCATCGGCCGCGCCATCGGCGGCCAGGCCATTGTCAGGATTCGCGAACTCTCCGGTCTCAGGCGCGAGCTCGCCGAGACCAGCCTGCGCCACAAGGCGCTGCTCGACGAGACCGAGATGCTGCGCGGCTTTGCGGCCGCCGCACCGTGGCCGATCTGGGCCAAGGCCGAGAACGGCGCGCTGACTTTCGCCAATCCGGCCTATGTGCGCGCGACCGAAGCCAACAGCGTCAGCGACGCCCAGGAGCGCAAGCTCGAGCTGCTCGACAGCGCCGACCGCACCGCGATGGATCGGGGCCTGAAGGACGCCGCCCATTTCAACGCGCGGCTGCCGATCGTGGTCGGCGGCGAGCGGCGCATCTATGACGTGCGCGCCGTCAATGTCGGCAGCGGCAGTGTCGGCGTCGCCATCGATGCGAGCGAAGCGGATGGGCTGAGCTCGGCGCTGGTGCGGATGGCGGAAGCGCATCGCCGCACGCTCGACCAGCTTTCGTCCGGCGTTGCCGTGTTCGACGGCCAGCGCCGGCTTGCCTTCTACAATGATTCCTACCGCCGACTGTGGGACCTCGACCGCAGCTTCCTCGACGCCCATCCCGATGATTCCAGCGTGCTCGACCAGCTGCGCGCCGGGCGCAAATTGCAGGAGCAGCCGGATTTCCGCGCCTGGAAGGCCAAGCTGCACGAGGCCTATCGCGCGGTCGAGGCCGCCAAGGACACCTGGTACCTGCCCGACGGCCGCGCGCTGTCGGTCGTCACCACGCCGAACCCCGAGGGCGGCGTCACCTATCTGTTCGACGACGTCACCGAGAGCCTCGACCTCGCCCGCCGCTTCGACGGCATGATCCGCGTTCAACGCGAGACGCTGGACAGCCTTGCCGAGGGCGTCGCGGTGTTCGGCAGCAACGGCAAGGCGCAGCTGTTCAACCCGGCCTTCGTCCGGATGTGGAAGCTGTCGGCCGACGCCATGCGCGACGAGCCGCACATCCAGACCGTCGAAGGCTGGTGCCATCAGCTGTTCGACGACCCCGTGGTCTGGCGCCAGATCCGGGAGGCCGTCACCTCGATCGAGAGCCGCGCCGACGTTCCGCTCAAGCTGGAGCGCAAGGACGGCAGCGTGCTCGACGGCATGATCCGGCCGCTGCATGACGGCGCCACCATGCTGACATTCCAGGACATCACCGACACCGAGAATGTCGAGCGCGCACTGCGCGAGCGCAACGAGGCGCTGGAGACCGCCGACCAGATGAAGGTGGATTTCGTCCACCACGTCTCCTACGAGCTGCGCTCGCCGCTCACCACCATCATCGGCTTCGCGCATTTCCTCAGCGATCCCTCGACCGGGCCGCTGACGCCGAAACAGGCCGAATATCTCGACTACGTCACCAAATCGACCAACGCGCTGCTGGCGCTGACCAACAACATCCTCGATCTCGCCACCATCGACGCCGGCGCGATGAAGCTGGAACTCGGTCCCGTCGACGTCAGCAAGACCATCGAGCTCGCCGCTGAAGGCATCCAGGACCGGCTCGCCACCGACCGCATCCGCCTCAAGGTCGAGATCGCGCCCGATATCGGCAGCTTCACCGGCGACGAGAAGCGCGTGGTGCAGGTGCTCTATAACCTCCTCGCCAACGCCGTCGGGTTTTCTCCACAGGATTCCACCGTCGGCATCAGCGCGCGCCGCACCGAGCACAGTGTGGTCTTCACCGTGACAGATTCCGGGCCTGGAATACCCGCCGACATGAAGGACAAGGTGTTCAACTGGTTCGAAAGCCGTTCGCAGGGGTCGCGTCACCGCGGCGCCGGGCTCGGCCTGTCGCTGGTGCGCTCCTTTGTCGAGCTGCATGGCGGCAAGGTGCGGGTGGATTCGATCGTCGGCCGGGGCACGGTCGTGATCTGCGACTTCCCGACCGACCAGGCGGCGCGTCGCGACGCCGCCGAATGAGCGCGCCCGCCACATTCTCCGTCGCGCTTCACAGCGAGACGGCGACTGCGCAATTGATGGCCGACCTCGCCCTGCTGGTCGGGCCCGGCGATGTCATCACCCTCACCGGCGATCTCGGCGCCGGCAAGACCGCGGCGGCGCGCAGCCTGATCCGTTACCTCGCCGGCGACGACGAGCTGGAGGTTCCGAGCCCGACTTTCACCCTGGTGCAGGGCTACGAGCTGCCGCCCTTCCCGGTGATGCATGCCGATCTCTACCGCGTGGAAGACGAGAGCGAGCTCGAGGAGATCGGGCTGTCGCCGCTGCCGGACGCCACGCTCGTCCTGATCGAATGGCCGGAGCGCGCGCCGTCGGCGATGCCTGGGGATCGCATCGACATCGCGCTGACGCACCGGCCGGCGCTGGGCCCGAACGCCCGCGCCGCCGACATCACCGGCTACGGCAAGGCCGCCGCCACCGTCGCGCGGCTGAAGGCGCTGCGCGACTTCCTCGACCTGTCCGGCTACATGGATGCAACGCGCAAGCGCATGGCGGGCGATGCGTCGACCCGCTCCTATGCGCGGCTGCTGCGCGAGGACGGCGTCGTCATCCTCATGAACTCTCCGCAGCAGCCCGATGGCGCGGCGCTCTACGACGGAAAGTCCTACAGCGCCGCAGTGCATCTCGCCGAGAACGTCAGGCCGTTCGTCGCCATCGACGAGGGCCTGCGCGCGCAAGGCATCTCGGCGCCCGCCATCCACCATTTCGATCTCGACCACGGCTTCCTGATCAGCGAAGACTTTGGCAGCGAGGGCGTGATCGAAGGCGATCCGCCGCGACCGATTCCCGCCCGCTATGAGGCCGCGACCGATGTGCTGGCCCTGCTGCACGGCAAGACGCTGCCGGAGACGCTGCCGCTGGACGGGCAGACCTACGGCATCCCCGTCTTCGACATCGAGGCGATGCTGATCGAGATCGGGTTGATGCCGGAATGGTATCTGCCCGATCGCAACGCGCCGCTGAGCGACGAGAAGCGCGCCGAATTTTTCGCAATGTGGCGCGAGCTGCTGAAGAAGCCGCTGGCCGCGCCGAAGACGTGGATCATCCGCGACTATCACTCGCCGAACCTGATCTGGCTTGCGGACCGCGCCGGCATCGAACGGGTCGGCGTGATCGACTTCCAGGACACCGTGCTCGGGCCGAAATCCTACGACGTGGTGTCGTTGCTCCAGGACGCCCGCATCGACGTCCCCGAAAACATCGAGCTGACGCTGCTGTCGCGCTACATCAAGGCACGGCGCGCCGACGATGCGAGCTTCGACCCGGCCGGCTTCGCCGAGCTCTACGCCATCATGTCGGCGCAGCGGAACACCCGCCTGCTCGGCACCTTCGCCCGGCTCAACCGCCGCGACGGTAAGCCGCATTACCTGCGCCACCAGCCGCGGATCTGGACCTATCTCCAGCGCTCGCTGGCGCATCCGGCGCTGGCGCACTTACGCGACTGGTACCTTGCCAACGTCCCGCCGCCGCAAACCGGAAACTGATTTACCGGCTGTTAGCCATCACATCGGTATCATCGCCCGCAGGCAGCCGGACAAATACGGGGCTGGAGCAAGGGCAGATGGCGGTCAAGACGGACCAGCGCGGCAACAGCCGGGTTGTTTTCGAGCGCGGGATACCGGCCCAGATGATGGGCATCGACGGCACCTGGCGTCGCGAATGCACCATGGAGGACGTCTCCGAGAGCGGCGCCAAGCTGACCATCGACGGTTCGGTCGAAGGGCTGCATCTGAAGGAATTTTTTCTCCTGCTGTCGTCCACCGGCCTCGCGTACCGGCGCTGTGAGCTGGCCTGGGTCAATGGCGACCAGATCGGCGTCAATTTCCTGAAGGTCGGCGACAAGAAGAAAAAGGCGCGTTCCACCTCCGTTGGGGCGTGACGGCAACACCCGTCGTACAACCGTCACGGCGGGTGGTTAAGGCGGTTAAGTCGCGGTGTGGCCGACTCCGGTTCGTGCTAGGATTGCTGCGAACACGAAATCCAGAAGTTCTGAGTCCACCAGGCTGAGAAAGACGAATCCGAGAAGGCAAACGATGTCCGTCAAACCGACCAAAGCCATGGTGCTCGCCGCGGGATTCGGCCTGCGCATGCGTCCGCTGACGGACAAGATGCCGAAGCCGATGGTGCCGGTGGCCGGCCAGCCGCTGCTCGACCACGTGCTCGACAAGCTCGGTCAGGCCGGCGTCACGGATGCGGTCGTCAACGTGCACTATCTGCCGGACCAGATCATCGACCACACCGCATCGCGCCAGCATCCGCGCGTGACCATCTCGGACGAGCGCGACCAGGTGCTTGGCACCGGCGGCGGCGTGGTCAAGGCGCTGCCGCTGCTCGGCGACGCACCGTTCTTTCATGTCAATTCCGACACGCTGTGGATCGACGGCGTCCGCTCCAACCTGGCGCGGCTTGCCGAAAACTTCGACCCCGAGCGTATGGACATCCTGCTGCTGATGGCGCCGACCGCGACCAGCATCGGCTATAGCGGCCGCGGCGATTACGGCATGCTGCCCGACGGCGCCCTGCGCAAGCGCAAGGAAAAAGAGGTCGTCCCGTTCGTCTATGCCGGCGCCGCGATCCTGTCGCCCGCGATCTTCGCCGATGCCCCGGCCGGCGAGTTCTCGCTGACAAAGATGTTCGACCGCGCCAATGAGCAGGAGCGCCTGTTCGGCCTCCGCCTCGACGGCGTCTGGATGCATGTCGGCACGCCCGACGCGGTGCACGCCGCGGAAGAGGCGTTTCTGGAGAGCGTGGCGTAAGGCTAGCCTCGACGACGGTGCCGTAGGGTGGGCAAAGGCGCAACGCGCCGTGCCCACCATCTCTCTCGATTCGCCACAATGCGTGGGCACGCTTCGCTTTGCCCACCCTACGGCACCTCGCCTAGCCTCGCGAACAGCGGGGACTATCTCGCCTCCACCCATATCCATTTGAGTCCGCCTCCCTATATTGGCGCCTGATCCTTCGAATCAGGCAGCCCATGCGCGTCTTCAGCGTTCCCATCTCAGTTCCGTTCCTGCGCACGGTCGTCACGGCCCTGCTCGACGGACAGCTGGTCGATGGATTCGAGGCGCGCAGGGAGCCGGCGCGGCTGGCCGACGCCACGCTGTACCTGCCGACAAGGCGGGCCATGCGCGTCGTCCGAGAGATCTTTCTCGACGAGATGAAGGCGGACGCGGTGGTGCTGCCGCGCATCGTCGCGCTCGGCGACATCGACGAGGACGAGCTCGCCTTCGCCGACGAGGGGGAGCAGTTTTCCGGCGCAACGCCGCTCGACATTCCGCCGCGGCTCGGCGAGCTCGAACGGCGGCTGACGCTGGCGCAGCTCGTCGCGGCCTGGGCCAAGGGGCCGGTGCTGTCGCCGCTGGTGGTCGGCGGCCCCGCCTCGACGCTGGCGCTGGCCGGCGATCTGGCACGGCTGATCGACGACATGGTCACGCGCGGCGTCGACTGGAGCGCGCTCGACGGCCTCGTGCCCGACATGCTCGATCGCTACTGGCAGCACTCGCTCGAATTCCTGCGCATCGCCCGTATCGCCTGGCCCGGCCATCTCGCCGAGATCAACCGAATCGAGCCGGCGGCGCGCCGCGATCTGCTGATCGCGGCGGAAGCCAGACGCCTCACCGCGCATCCGCATGGCCCTGTGATCGCGGCCGGCTCGACCGGCTCGATGCCGGCCACCGCAAAATTCCTCCATGCGGTCGCCTCGCTGCCGCATGGCGCCGTGGTGCTGCCCGGGCTCGACACCGATCTCGACGACGATGCCTGGCGCAGCATCGGCGGCGTGCGCGATTCGCTCGGCAAGTTCGCGGAGCATCCGGCCTCGAACCATCCGCAATATGCCCTGCACGCGCTGCTGGCCCGCTTTGGCATCAAGCGCAGCGATGTCGAGCTGCTGCAGCCGGCCGCGAATGGCGGCCGCGACCTGCTCGCCTCCGAATCGATGCGGCCGTCGGCCAAGACGGAAGTCTGGCACGACCGTCTGAAGCAGCCGGATGTCGCCGCGAAGATATCAGGCGGCATGAACAACCTCGCGGTCGTCGAAGCCGCCAACCCCGAGATGGAAGCACTCGCCATCGCCATCGCCATGCGTGAGGCGCGGCATCTCGACAAGTCCGCGGCACTGGTGACGCCGGACCGCGCGCTGGCGCGCCGGGTGATGGCTGCGCTGACCCGATGGGACCTCGCCTTCGACGATTCCGGCGGCGACGTGCTGATGGAAACATCCGCCGGCGTTTTCGCACGCCTGGTGGCGGAAGCGGCGACCAGGGGATTGGAGCCGCCGACGCTGCTGGCGATGCTGAAGCATCCGCTGTGCCGGCTCGGCCGCGCGCCCAGCGCCTGGAAGACGGCAATCGAAGACCTCGAACTCGCGCTCTTGCGCGGCACGCGCCCGCCGGCGGGCACGGGCGGCCTGTTGCGCGAATTCAACCGTTTTCGCGAGGAGCTGGCCAAGCTGTGGCGCAGCGAGACCTCAGCGCTGCACAAGGCCGAGCCGCGCGCGCGTCTCAAGGCCGAGGATATCGACCGCATCCAGGCGCTGATCGATGCCTTGCAAAGAGCATTGGCGCCGATCGAGAGCCTGCCGCCCTTGAAGCCGTACGACTTCGCCGAACTCGCGCACCGGCATCGCGAGATCATGATCGAGCTGTCGCGCGACGAGCAGGGCATTCCGCTCGCCTTCGAGGAGCGCGAAGGCCTCGCACTCGCCGGCGCCTTCGACGATCTCCTGCGCGGCGGCACAACCAGCGGGTTGATGGTGACGCTGCCCGACTATGCCGATGTGTTCCAGACCGCGTTCAGCGACCGCGCCGTGCGGCGGCCGGACAAGCCGGGTGCACGACTGCAAATCTACGGCCCGCTGGAATCGCGCCTGATGCAGGCCGACCGGATCATCATCGGCGGACTGATCGAGGGTGTCTGGCCGCCGGCGCCGCGGATCGATCCCTGGCTCAGCCGGCCGATGCGGCACGAGCTCGGCCTCGATCTGCCGGAGCGACGCATCGGCCTCTCCGCGCACGATTTCGCGCAACTGCTCGGCGGTGACGAGGTGATCCTCACCCATTCCGCCAAGGCCGGCGGCGCGCCGGCGGTGGCCTCGCGCTTCCTGCACCGGCTCGAGGCGGTCGCGGGCGACGAGCTCTGGAAGGCGGCCGTTCGCGCCGGCGAGAAGTATGTGCAGTTCGCCGATACGCTGGACCAGCCCGCCGAAGTGGTGCCGATCAAGCAGCCCGAGCCGCGGCCGCCGCGCGCGACGCGGCCGCTGAAGATGTCGGTCACCGCAATCGAGGACTGGCTGCGCGATCCCTACACGATCTACGCAAAGCGCATTTTGCGGCTCGACGCGCTCGATCCCGTCGACATGCCACTGTCGGCCGCCGACCGCGGCTCGGCGATCCACGATGCGCTCGGCGAATTCACGGAGACCTATGCCGCGCGCCTGCCCGACGATCCCGCCCGCGTGCTGCGCGCGATCGGCGAGAAGTATTTTGCCCCGCTGATGGAGCGCCCCGAAGCGCGCGCGCTGTGGTGGCCGCGCTTCCAGCGCATCGCGCGCTGGTTCGGCGAATGGGAGACGGCGCGGCGCGACGTGATCGAGGCGATCGCAGCGGAAACGCATGGCGAGATTTCGATCAGGCTCGACCATGAGCGCAGCTTCATTCTTTCCGCGCGCGCCGACCGCATCGAGCGGCGCCGGGGCGGCGGCTACGCCATCCTCGACTACAAGACCGGCCAGCCGCCGACCGGCAAGCAGGTCCGCATGGGCCTGTCGCCCCAGCTCACGCTGGAAGCCGCGATTCTGCGCGAGGGTGGTTTTCCTGGCATCGACGCCGGCGCATCCGTCAGCCAGCTGGTCTATGTCCGCCTGAGCGGCAACAATCCGCCGGGCGAGGAGCGCATCCTCGAACTGAAGTACAAGCAGGGCGACGAGCCGCAGCCGCCGGATACAGCCGCCGCGGAAGCCCGGACAAAACTGGAGGCGCTGATCTGCGCCTTCGACGACGAGAACCAGCCCTACACCTCGCTGAACCTGCCGATGTGGACCAACCGCTACGGCACCTATGACGATCTCGCACGGATCAAGGAATGGTCTGCGGCCGGCGGTTTGGGGATCGAGGAATGGTGAAGCTGCCTCGCCCCATTCCCGAAGAGGTCCGCGCGCGGCAGGCGCGCGCGTCCGATCCGACTGCGTCGGCGTTCGTGTCGGCCAACGCCGGTTCGGGCAAGACGCACGTGCTGGTGCAGCGCGTGATCCGGCTGCTGCTGTCGGGCGTGCCGCCGGAAAAGATCCTCTGCATCACCTTCACCAAGGCCGCCGCCGCCAACATGGCCGAACGCGTGTTCACCACGCTCGGCCATTGGGTGACGCTGGATGATACCGGGCTCGATGCCGCGATCCGCGCCGTCGGCATTCCTCATCCGGACCGAAACCTGCGACGCGACGCGCGAAAACTGTTCGCCTGCGCGCTGGAGACGCCGGGCGGGCTGAAGGTGCAGACCATCCACGCGCTGTGCACGCGCCTGCTCCAGCAATTTCCGTTCGAGGCCAACGTGCCCGCGCGCTTTTCCGTCATCGACGAGCGCGACCAGACCGACATGATGGAGCGCGCCAACCTGAAGGTGTTGCTGGAGGCCGCGCGCGATCCGGACAGCGTCACCGGCCGTGCGCTGCTGACCGCGATGGCGAGCGCCGCCGACGTCACCTTCAAGGAGGTCGTGCGCGAAGCCTGTCTCAGCCGCGATCATTTCATGGCCTGGACCGACGAGGCCGGCAACGCCGGGGCGGCAGCCGAGCAGATGGGGGCCGTGCTGGGCGTCGAGGCGGGCGACCGCATCGAGGATGTCGAGACGGAAATTCTCGACGGCCCGTTCCTGCCGCGATCGCGCTGGGACGACATCGCCTTCGCGCTGGAGGACGGCAGCTCTTCCGACAAGAGCCAGGCAGGCCGCCTTCGCGAAGCAAAGGTGTTTTCCGGCGGCGCGCAGGTCGATGCCTATCTGTCCGTCTTCCTCACCGACGAGAAGCTGCCGCGCAAGGCGGTGCTGACCAAGAAGTTTGGCGAGCACAACCCGTCCCTCGCCCGCCTGTTCGAGAACGAGGCGGAGCGCCTCAGCGGATTGGTCGAGAAGCGCCGGGCGGTGACCATGCGTGACCGTACCGCCGCCCTGCTTCATATCGCGACTGCCGCTGCGGCAAACTACCGCCGCGAGAAGCAGGAGCGCGGCCTGCTCGACTACGACGACCTGATCGACAAGACGCTGGCGATGCTCGACCGCGTCTCGTCCGGCTGGGTGCATTACAAGCTCGACCGCGGCGTCGATCACGTCCTGATCGACGAAGCCCAGGACACCAGCCCGCGGCAATGGGACATCGTCGCGCATATCATTTCCGAGTTCACCGCCGGCGAAGGCGCGCGCGAGGGGCTGAACCGCACCATCTTCGCCGTCGGCGACGAGAAGCAATCGATCTTCTCGTTCCAGGGCGCGGCCCCGCACGAGTTCGACGCGCGCCGGCGCGAACTGCATCGCAGGTTCACCGCCGCCGGGCTGAAATTCGATCCGGTCGCCTTCACCTATTCGTTCCGCTCGGGTGCGACGATCCTGCACTCGGTGGACCACGTCTTCCGCGAACCCGCGATCTACAAGAGCATCCATTCGGTCGAGATCGGCCATCCCCTGCATAACGCGCTCGCCGATGCCGGCCCCAGCGTGATCGAGCTGTGGGATCTCGCGGAGGCTGACGACCGGCAGGAGATCGAGGGCTGGCGCGCACCGTTCGACGGCGTTGCCGCCACCAGCCCCGAGGTCAAGCTCGCCCGCCGCATCCAGACCGAGATCAAGCGGCTGGTCGAGAGCGGCACGCTGACCGGGCATGAAGGCGAGCGCCGGCCGCTGCGCTATGGCGACATGCTGATTCTGGTGCGCCGGCGCGGCAATGCGTTCGACGCCGTGATCCAGGCGCTGAAGCACGCCGGCGTGCCCGTCGCCGGCGCCGACCGGCTGAAGCTCACCGAGCATATCGGCATCATCGACCTGATGAACCTTGCGGATGCGCTGCTGCTGCCGCAGGACGATCTCGCGCTCGCGGTGGCGCTGAAGAGCCCGCTGTTCGGGCTCGACGACGACGATCTGTTTCAGCTGGCCCATGACCGCAAGGGATCGCTGCGCCGCGCGCTCGGCGAGCATGCGGGGACAAGCGAGAAGTTCGCCATGGCGCTCCGGCGCCTGGAAGCCTGCGAATCGCGCGCGCGTGAGGAGACGCCGTTCGCTTTCTACGCCTGGCTGCTCGGCGGCGACGGCGGACGCGCGCGCATCCTGCGCCGGCTCGGCTTTGAAGCCAACGACGCGCTCGACGAATTCCTGGAGCTGGCGCTGAACTACGAGCGCAAGGCACCGGCCTCGCTGCAGGGTTTCATGGCCTGGCTGCGCTCGGCGGACACCGAGGTGAAGCGCGACATGGAGATCTCGCGCGACGAGGTGCGGGTGATGACCGTGCACGGCGCCAAGGGGCTGGAAGCTTCGGTCGTGTTCATGGTCGACACCACGTCATCGCCCGCGGACTCGCAGCGGGTCCGGCTGATCCCCGTGCCGCGCGGCAATGGCGGCGAGGTCGTGGTCTGGGCCGGGCGCAAGGCGGATGATCCCAAGCCCGTCGCCGACGCGCGCAAGGCGATGATTGAGGAGACCGAGGACGAATATCGCCGCCTGCTCTATGTCGCGATGACGCGCGCGGCCGACCGTCTGATCGTCGGCGGCTGCCTACCCGGCAACATGAGGACGGTGCGCAAGCTGAGCTGGTACGATTTGATCGACACCGGCCTCACCGGCTCGGGTCTGGACAAGGAGACGATCGAGACGCCGCTCGGCAAGGTGACCCGATTCGCCCGGCCGGAAGATGTTACGGCGCTGGGCACGCCCGCGACGTCGGTGGACCGGAAGGTCGCGCTGCCGGACTGGCTGCGGACGCCGGCGCCACGCGAGACCGTCGACGATGATCCGGTGCGTCCCTCAGGCCAGTCGGCCGAGGACGGCCGCAGCGTACGGTCCGGCGAATCGGTGCAATCTCGCGCGCTGGCGCTGCAACGCGGCACGCTGGTGCACCGGCTGCTCCAGTCGCTCCCCGACATTGCCACCGAGCGCCGGCGCGAGGCCGCGCTCGGCTTCATGGCCCGCAATGCCGCGGACTGGATCGAGGCCGACCGCATCGCGCTGGCCGACAAGGTGCTCGCGCTGATCGCCGAGCCGCGCTTTGCGCCGGTGTTTGCCGCCGGCAGCCGGGCGGAGGTCGCCATCGCCGGCCGGCTGGAGCGGCCGGGCGGGCCGCCGGCGCTGGTGTCGGGGCAGATCGACCGGCTGGTCGTTCGTCCGGATGAGGTTTTGATCGTCGATTTCAAGACCAACCAGGCAGCGCCCAAGAGCGCGGCGGAGGCGCCCGCCGCCTATATCCGGCAGCTTGCGCTGTACCGGGCGGTGCTGGCGCGGCTTTATCCCCAAAAGCCGATCCGTGCGGTCCTGCTTTGGACCGAGGCCCTTGAATATATGGAGATTTCAGCCCCCGCGCTGGACGCGGCGCTGGCATCCCTTCATCTCGGTGTGAGCGTCCTTGACCCGGCAAGGGGCCGTTCATAGGTTGACGGCATGATCCCGGGCGCGATTCCCATGCGCGCCGATTCTTTCAACCGAACGAGGTACTCCCATGGCCGTTGGCAAGGTTTCTGACACCGATTTCGAAGCCGAAGTGCTCAAGGCAAACGGCCCCGTCGTCGTCGATTTCTGGGCCGAATGGTGCGGCCCCTGCCGCATGATCGCTCCCGCCCTCGACGAGATCGCCGGCGCGATGGGCGACAAGGTCAAGATCGTCAAGCTCAACGTCGACGAGAGCCCGAAGACCGCGTCGAAATATGGTGTGATGTCGATCCCGACCCTGATGATCTTCAAGGGCGGCGAGATGGCCTCCCGCCAGGTCGGCGCGGCGCCGAAGGCGAAGCTGCAGCAGTGGATCACGTCCGCGGTCTGATCGCGGCGTGAACGGTTATTTTTCGACAACGGCCGGCGAAATGCCGGCCGTTTGCGTTGATGGGACATGTCCAGCGTACGACGAGTCCCGCCCTTGCCTCCCCGGCCGGCAAAACGTGCACGAAAATCCAGCTCGCTCTCCGCCATGGAGGCGCGGTCGGTCGATGCGATCCCGCGCGGCAAGGTCTGGCAGTACGAGCCGAAATGGGACGGCTTTCGTTGCCTGCTCTCGCGCAACGGCAAAACCGTCGATCTGCGCTCGAAGTCGGGCGAGGACCTGACACGCTATTTCCCTGAGATCGTCGTTGCCGCGCTGGGGCTGAAGGCATCCTGCTTTACCCTCGACGGCGAGATCGTCGTCCCGCAGGGCAAGGGCTTCTCCTTCGACGCGCTCTTGCAACGCATTCATCCCGCCGCAAGCCGGGTGAAGACGCTCTCGCTGGACACTCCCGCGCTCTATCTCGTGTTCGACCTGCTCGCGTCCGCCCGGGACAAGCATTTAGCCGGGAAGCCGCTGAGTGAACGACGGCCGGCGCTGGAAGCCTTCGCACAAGCGAGTTTGAAGGGCAGCAGCTTTCGCCTCTCGCCAGCGACGATGAGCTACGTCACCGCGAAAAAGTGGCTGGCGCAATCCGGCGGCGGATCGGACGGCGTGATCGCCAAGCGCGTCGACCTGCCCTATCAGGCAGGCAATCGCGACGGCATGCAGAAGATCAAGAAATTCCGCAGCGCCGATTGCGTGATCGGCGGCTTCCGCTATGCGACGAACAAGCTGGCGGGCCGAAAAGTAGTCGGCTCGATGCTGCTCGGGCTCTACGACCGTGAAGGCCTGCTGCACCACGTCGGCTTCACATCCGCGATCAAGGCGGGAGAAAAGCCGGCGTTGACCGAAAAGCTGGAAGCTCTCATCGGCGAGCCCGGCTTCACCGGCAATGCGCCGGGCGGCCCCAGCCGCTGGTCGACCGAGCGCTCGGCCAAATGGTGCCCGCTCAAGCCCAAGCTGGTGATCGAGGTCTGCTACGACCATTTCAGCGGCGACCGCTTCCGCCACGGCACCTCGATCCTCCGCTGGCGCTCCGACAAGGCGCCGCAGCAATGCACCTTCGAGCAGTTGAAGCAGAAGGTCGCCGATCCCATGAAGCTTCTTGGATAACGCTATGCGATCCAGCCCGTCGCCAGTGCGTTGGCCAGCTCCGGCTGATTGTTGCGACGCGCCAGCGCGGCCATCGCCTCGTGATCGTAGACGATTTGACGGAACGCCACCTGCCACGCGCCATCGACGAGTTCAAGGATGGCGTAGCGCGCGTGCGGCGTGCCGGCTTCGACGACATGCGGGAACGGATGCTTGTCGCGATAGCCGGGGCTGCCGACGCTGCCGGGATTGACGATCATCCGGCCGTCGCGAAGCCGCACCGCGCGGGCCAGATGGGTGTGGGCGCAGAGGATCAGCGATTGCGTGATGCCTTGCGCGAACTGCTCGATGCGGTCGAGCGGCGACAGCGCGACGGTGCCGTCGGGATGCACGGTGTCGAGCCAATAGACTTCGTCGTTCTCGGGCGTGGCGTGGCAGAGGAAGACCTGATCGCGAAACATCCGCGTCATCGGCTGCGCGCGCAGCCAGTCGAGTTGCGCGGCATTCAGCGATTCGTAGGCGGGACGGTCCCACGAGCCCATCTTCTCCGGCGGACGATCGAGCAGATAGCGGTCGTGATTGCCGAGCACGTGCACGACGTCGAGATTCATCAGGATCTCGATGGTCCTGACAGCATCGAGCGGCCCGCTCAGCATGTCCCCGAGATTGACGATGTCGGTGATGCCTTGCGCGCGGATGTCGGCGAGCACCGCTTCAAGTGCGAGATGGTTTCCGTGGACGTCGGCAATCGCGGCAAAACGCATTGTTGGTCACCGTAGCCCGGATGGAGCGAAGCGTAATCCGGGGCCTTCAGCGCTTGTGGCACGATCCCGGATTGCGCTTCGCTCCATCCGGGCTACGAGACCTTCTATGCAGGAGGCGTGCCGTTGAGGCCGAGCACGTGCCCGGCGAGATACAGCGAGCCGGTGATCAGGATGCGCGGCGGCACCTCGTAGGCGAGCTTCGCCAATGCGCGCAACGCGGGCTCGATGCCGGGCGCGATCTCGATGCGCATGCCGAGGCTGCGCGCGGCGTCCGCGAGGCGATCGACCGGCATCGCGGCCTCGGTGTCGGGGATCGGCACCGCGATGATGTGACGGGTGAGGCCGGCGAAATTGGCGAGAAAGGCTTTCGCGTCCTTGTTGGCCATCATGCCCGCGATCACGACCAGCGGCCGCGACACCCGCTCTTCGAGATCGCCGAGCGCGGCCGCCGCGACGCGGCCGCCTTCGGCATTGTGGCCGCCATCGAGCCAGATCTCCGAGCCTTGCGGTCCCCACGCGAGCAGTTCGCCCGACGTGATGCGCTGCATCCGCGCCGGCCATTCCGCGCCGAGGATGCCCGCCTCGAAGGCGGCCTGATTGATCTTGAACGTCGAGATCGCGCGCAACGTCGCGATGGCGAGACCTGCATTGTCGAACTGATGTCGGCCGAACAGGCGCGGCGCTGTGAGATCCATCAGGCCCCGCTCGTCGGAATAGACCAGGCGCCCGTGCTCGACATTGACGTGCCAGCTTTCATTGGCGGCAAACAGCGGCGCGCGCATGCGCCTGGCCTGCGCCTCGATCACGGCCATCGCTTCGCCGGACTGCTCGGCGCAGATCACGGGCACGCCGCGCTTGATGATCGCGGCCTTCTCGCCGGCGATCGATGTCAGCGTGTCGCCGAGGAAGTCCGTGTGGTCCATGCTGACAGGCGTGATCACGCAGGCCGCCGGCGTATCCACGACATTGGTCGAATCGAGCCGGCCGCCGAGGCCGACTTCGAGCAGCACCGCATCGGCCGGGTTCTGCGCGAACAGAAGAAAGGCCGCGGCCGTCTTCAACTCGAACACGGTCGCGGGCTCGCCGGCATTGACGCGCTCGACCTCTTCGAGCGCCGCGCGCAGTTCGTCGTCACCGACCAGCACGCCGCCGCCGACACGGCCGAGCCGAAAGCATTCGTTGATGCGGACCAGATAAGGCGAGGTGTAGGCATGGACGCGCAAGCCTGCGGCTTCCAGCGTCGCGCGCAGATAGGCAACCGTCGAGCCCTTGCCATTGGTGCCGGCGACGTGGATCACCGGCGGCAGCTTGCGCTCGGGATGGCCGAGCCGCTCGAGCAGACGGTGCATCCGCTCCAGCCCAAGATCGATGCGCTTCTGATGCAGGGCCGACAGCCGCCCGATCACTTCATCGAGCGACGGCTTTGCACTGTCAGGGGACGCATTCACGCGTGGGGCGCGGCCGGCGCGGTCTCGGCGGCCGAGACGATCTGCGCCGGGCTGACGACCGGCTGCACCGATTTCGATGCGCCCTCCTGGGCCGGCGCCTTGGTCAGCAGGCGGCAGAGCCGGGCGAGCGTCGGACGCAGCTCGTGGCGATGCACGACCATGTCGACCATGCCGTGCTCTTTCAAATACTCGGCACGCTGGAAACCTTCCGGCAGTTTTTCGCGAATGGTCTGCTCGATCACGCGCGCGCCGGCAAAGCCGATCAGCGCACCGGGCTCGGCGATCTGCACGTCGCCCAGCATCGCATAGGACGCTGTGACGCCGCCGGTGGTCGGGTTGGTCAGCACGACGATGTAGGGCTGCTTGGCTTCACGCAGCATCTGCACGCCGACCGTGGTGCGCGGCATCTGCATCAGCGAGAGGATGCCTTCCTGCATGCGCGCGCCGCCTGATGCGGCGAACACGATGAACGGCGACTTCTTCTCGACCGCGAGCTCCAGACCGCGCACGATCGCCTCGCCCGCGGCCATGCCGAGCGAGCCGCCCATGAAATCGAAATCCTGCACGGCAACGACGACGGCCGCGCCTTCGAGCTTGCCGTAACCGACCTTGATCGCGTCGTTGAGGTTGGTGCGCGCTCGCGCATCCTTGATGCGGTCGACGTATTTCTTCTCGTCGCGGAACTTGAGCGGGTCGGGCGTGACATCGGGCAGCGCGACGTCGTACCAGGTCTCGTTGTCGAAGATCGACTTCAACCGCGCCACCGCGTTCATGCGCATGTGGTAGTTCGAGCCGGGGATGACGAACTGGTTGGCCTCGACGTCCTTGTAGAACACGAGCTGTCCGGAATCCGGGCACTTGATCCAGAGATTCTCCGGCGTCTCCCGCCGCAGCATGTTGCGGATCTTCGGCCGGACCACATTGGTAAGCCAGTTCATGGTTTGCTCCGATGTGCGAGCCCGCATAGGGCCGCCTGAAAGGATATATGGCGGCCGGGCTCCTGCCCGGCAAGCCGCCGTGTCGTCCGCTGTCATCCGCCTTGGCAGCGGAATTATGGCCTATTTGGCCGCTTGTTTCGCAGCCCTGACGCCCTGGGCCAGCGCCGCGGTCAGCTCGGCCACGGCGTTAACGGTTTTGGCGGTCGCGCGGCCCTCGGCATCGAGGCTGCCCTTGAGCGCATCGACCAAAGCGGTGCCGACCACCGAACCATCGGCCTTCTCTGCAATGGCGCGCGCCGCCTCCGGCGTGCGGATGCCGAAACCAACGCAGATCGGCAGCCCGGTATGCCGCTTGATGCGCGCGACGGCGTCACCGACGACATTCGCGTCCGCCGCCGCTGCACCGGTGATGCCGGCGATGGAGACGTAATAAACAAAGCCCGACGTGTTCGCGAGCACCGCGGGCAGGCGCTTGTCGTCGGTGGTCGGGGTCGCCAGGCGAATGAAGTTCAGGCCTGCCTTCAGCGCGGGAATGCAGAGTTCGTCGTCTTCCTCCGGCGGCAAATCGACGATGATCAGGCCGTCAACGCCTGATGTCTTTGCATCGGCCAGGAACTTGTCGACGCCGTAAATGTAGATCGGATTGTAATAGCCCATCAGCACCAGCGGCGTGACGTTGTCGTCCTTGCGGAAGTCGCGCACGAGATCGAGCGTCTTCTTCAGCGTCATGCCGACCTTGAGCGCGCGGAGCCCGGCGGCCTGGATCGAGGGACCATCGGCCATCGGATCGGTGAAGGGAATGCCGAGCTCGATGACGTCGGAGCCTGATTTCGAGAGCGCCTTGACGATCTCGAGCGACGTCGCCGGATCGGGATCGCCGGCCATCACATAGGTGACGAAGGCCGCGCGGCCCTGCTTCTTCAGCTCGGCGAAACGGGTGTCGATACGCGTGGTCACTTGGTCTTGCCCCTCAGGATGTCGCCGACCTGCGGGACGTCCTTGTCGCCGCGGCCGGAGAGATTGACGACCATCAGGTGGTCCTTCGGCCGCTTCGGCGCGAGCTCCATCACCTTGGCGATGGCATGCGCGGGTTCGAGCGCGGGGATGATGCCTTCGAGCTTCGACAGCAGCTGGAATGCCGCGAGCGCCTCGTCGTCGGTCGCGGAGAGATAATTGACGCGGCCGATCTCGTGCAGCCAGGAATGCTCGGGGCCGATGCCGGGATAATCGAGACCGGCCGAGATCGAATGCGCGTCCTGGATCTGGCCGTCGGCATCCATCAGCAGATAAGTGCGGTTGCCGTGCAGAACGCCGGGCCGGCCGCCGGCGATCGACGCGGCATGCAGCTGCGTCAACCCGTGGCCCGCGGCTTCGACGCCGAAAATCTCGACGGTGGAATCGTCGAGGAAGGGATGAAACAGGCCCATCGCGTTGGAGCCGCCGCCGATGCAGGCGACCAGCGAATCCGGCAGGCGGCCTTCGATCTCCTGCATCTGCGCCTTGGTCTCGTTGCCGATGATCGACTGGAAGTCGCGCACCAGCGTCGGATAGGGATGCGGACCCGCCACCGTGCCGATGCAGTAGAACGTGTTGTGCACGTTGGTGACCCAGTCGCGCAGCGCCTCGTTCATGGCGTCCTTCAGCGTCCGCGTGCCCGACTGCACCGGCACCACCGTTGCACCCAGCATCTCCATGCGGATGACGTTGGGCTGCTGCCGCTCGACGTCGACCGCGCCCATATAGACGATGCATTCGAGGCCGAAGCGCGCGCACAGCGTCGCGGTGGCGACGCCATGCTGGCCGGCGCCGGTCTCGGCGATGATGCGCTTCTTGCCCATGCGCCGCGCCAGCATGATCTGGCCGAGCACGTTGTTCACCTTGTGCGAGCCGGTGTGGTTGAGCTCTTCGCGCTTCAGGTAGATCTTGGCGCCGCCCAGATGCTCGGTGAGACGCTCGGCGAAATAGAGCGGCGAGGGCCGGCCGACATAGTTCTTGAGATAGCCGTCCATCTCGGCCTGGAAGGCCGGATCGGCCTTGGCTTCTGTGTAAGCCTTCTCGAGGTCGAGGATCAGCGGCATCAGCGTCTCGGCGACGAAGCGGCCGCCGAAGATGCCGAAATGGCCGCGCTCGTCGGGGCCGCTGCGGTAGGAATTTGGTTTGGCGATGTTCATCGGACGCTCAACTCTTGAGTGGCGCGCGCGGCGCGAATGAAGGCCTTGATCATCTCGGGATCTTTCACGCCGGGGGCGCTTTCGATGCCGGAGGACACGTCGACGCCACCGGCGCGGGTGACGCGAACGGCTTCCCCAACATTGTCGGCGTGAAGCCCGCCCGAGACCATGTAGGGCAGTGTCAGATCGAGATTTTCCAGCAGGTGCCAGTCGAACGGCGCGCCGAGGCCGCCGGGGCGGGTCGCGTCCTTCGGAGCGCGCGCATCGAACAGGATGCGGTCGGCGACCGCGGCGTAACCAGGGAGCACGGCGAGATCGGCTGCATTTGCCACCGGCACCGCCTTCATCACCGGGCGACCATATTTCTGCTTGATGTCGCGCAGCCGTGCCACGCTCTCCTTGCCGTGGAGCTGGAAGATGTCCGGCGACAGGGCGTCCATGATGTTGTCGAGCGTGGCGTCGTCGGCGTCGACCGTGAGCGCGACCTTGAGCGCGCGCCGCTTCACCAGCCGGCCGAGATCGCGCCCGATCTCCAGCGAGACGTGCCGGGGCGACGGCGGAAAGAACACGAACCCGACCATGTCGGCGCCCGCGTCGAGCGCCGTTTCGAGCGTCTCGCGCGTGGACAGGCCGCAGATCTTGACGAGCAGGGACATGGGCTCAAAGCGAATGGAGGCCGCGGGTCCGCGGCCGGAAAACAGGGTTTTCGGTCGGGGCCGCTTCTACAACGTCGCGCGCTGCTTGTCTCGCCCGATGGGCCCGTAAAGGCCGGCCCCGGAGGGGACGGGGAGGCGCTGGGGCTCGGGCCTGGCGGCAGCCGCCTGGACCCGCAGATCGGCCAGTTCCCCTCTCGCGGCGCGGGCATCCGCCTCGTGCCGGCGCGCGGCGCGGCGCCAATGCCGCTGGCCGAACCAGACGGCGCAGCCGCCCGCCACCACGCCCATCGCAGCCACCAGAAGCAGGAGCACGAACAGAGGCAGTGTGACCGACAATGCCGGATCGTTGGCCATGAAGGGATCGAGGGAGACCGTGACGAAATGCCGGTTGGCGACGGCAAAGGTCACCAGGACCAGGCCCAGCGGAATCACGATCAGTGCGGTCAGGAACTTTCGCATCGCGATCGCTCGTCTTGAATCAGGCTTGCCGCCGCATCATGCGGCCATCAGGTTAAACCCGGACGACGGCGTTAGTCCGGCGCACCGGGATCCGGATGGTCGCGGTTGAGCCGCTCGCGCATTTCCTTGCCGGTCTTGAAGAACGGAACGCTCTTCTGGTCGACGGGCACATGGGCGCCAGTGCGTGGATTGCGCCCGGCGCGTGCAGGGCGATGCTTGACCGAGAAGGCACCGAAGCCGCGCAACTCGACGCGATCACCGCGTGCGAGTGCCGCTACGATCTCTTCGAGAATCGCATTCACAATGTTCTCGACATCCCGCTGGTACAGATGCGGGTTGTGCTCGGCGATACGCTGAACAAGTTCGGATTTGATCATCGAGAGATAGGACCCGGAAGCGTGCGGATGACCATTTCCGTGAAAATACCGTGATCTGTCAAGACGCTAAATGAAGGTTGAGCGTCGCGAAAATACGTGACAAATGCCGAAAAAGCGGGCTGCCCCTCTACCCGTCAGACGGGAAAATCCTCTGGGCCTCGCTTGGTTCCGTCAATTTGACGCGGCGGGCTGCCACAAGGCGAGCATTCCATCCATTCCGAGCCGATCGACGGCCTGCGCGACACCGGTTTGCCCGATCTGATGCGCAATCGAGCCTAAACCAAGCGCTTCCAGCGTGACGACAGCAGCTGTCTTGAGGAACGGCAGATCGCCAAAGCGCGGCTCAAGCTTGTAATCGCGCACGGTGAGACCCTTCTTGACGCCCTTCTGCTCCTCGAGCCACGTCACGGCCGTCTTCTCGTCGCCGAGCTGATCGATCAGCTTGAGATCGATCGCCTGACGGCCGGTGAAGACACGGCCATCGGCGACTTTTTCGAGCTGCGTGTCATCCATGCCACGGCGCTGCTTCACCAGATCCTTGAACCAGGCGTAGGAATCCTTCACGAGCGCATCGAGCGCGGCGCGCGCTTCCGGGCTGGTCGGTTCAAAGCCGTTGGGCGCGGCCTTCAACGGCGACGACTTCACTTCCTCGACCTTGACGCCGACGGTCTTCAGCAGCTCCGAGACGTTGGGAAACTGGAACAGCACGCCGATCGAGCCGACCAGCGAGCTCTGCTGGGCGATGATGTGGTCGCTCGCGATCGCCGTGATGTAGCCGCCGGAGGCGGCAAGGCCCTCGACCACGACGACGAGCGGCTTCTTGGCCTTGAGCCGGACAAGCGAGTCGTAGAGCTGCTCGGAGCCGGCGGTGGTGCCGCCCGGCGAGTTGATGTGAACGATCACGGCGGCCGCCTGCGAATTCTCCAGCCGCTCCAGCGCCTGCGTGCGATCGGAATCGCTGCGGATCAAGCCCTCGATCTGGACCCGCGCGATCGAGCCGGCGGCGGCGAACGTGCCGCGCGCACCTGGCGTCGCCACCAGCGCGAAGCCCGCGATCGCCGCGATCGCGATCAGCGCGGCCATCACGCGCCAGAAGGTCAGCTTGCGGCGGATCCTGCGGCGATCGACGATGATGTCCGAATCGAGCGACATCGGAATGTCTCCAAATGAAAGGCCGCGGGCGTTGTGCCGTCACAACGTGACCAATGGCTTGTCTGAATACATCAATTGCGGCGCAATTTGAAGAAAACAAGGCCGGCGTCTTGCGTGAGCGCGTAGCCCGGATGGAGCGCAGCGTAATCCGGGATTCGGGCCACATTGGCAGCGGCCCCGGATTACGCTGCGCTCCATCCGGGCTACGGGCGCAACAAGCAACAAAAAAGCCCCGGCTCGCGCCGGGGCTCTGATGTCAGCAAAACGAATGTTTCGCTTACTTGCTGTCGCGGTTCTTGAGCGCGGTGCCGAGGATGTCGCCCAGCGTCGCTCCCGAATCGGAGGAGCCGTACTGCGCGATGGCTTCCTTCTCTTCGGCGACTTCGAGCGCCTTGATCGACACCTGGACCTTGCGGGCCTTCTTGTCGAACTGGATCACGCGGGCATCGACCTTCTCGCCGACGGCGAAGCGTTCGGCACGCTGGTCGTTGCGGTCACGCGCGAGCTCCGAGCGCTTGACGAAGGTGGTGAAGTCGGTCCCGGCGATCTTCACCTCGATACCGCTTTCCTTCACTTCGAGCACTTCGCAGGTCACGACCGCGCCCTTCTTGACATCGCCCGGCTCGGCGAAGGGGTCGCCTTCGAGCTGCTTGATGCCGAGCGAGATACGCTCCTTCTCGACGTCCACATCGAGCACCACGGCCTTCACCATGTCGCCCTTCTTGTAGTTGTCGATCACCTGCTCGCCCGGAAGCTTCCAGTCGAGGTCGGAGAGATGGACCATGCCGTCGACGTCGCCTTCGAGGCCCAGGAACAGACCGAACTCGGTCTTGTTCTTGACTTCGCCCTCGACCACCGAACCGGTCGGGTGACCTTCGACGAAGACCTCCCAGGGGTTGCGCATGGTCTGCTTGAGGCCGAGCGAGATGCGCCGCTTGACGGAATCGACTTCGAGCACCTGCACTTCGACTTCCTGCGAGGTCGAAACGATCTTGCCGGGGTGCATGTTCTTCTTGGTCCACGACATCTCGGAGACGTGGATCAGGCCTTCGATGCCCGGCTCGAGCTCGACGAACGCACCGTAGTCGGTGATGTTAGTGACGCGGCCGGAGAAGCGGGCACCCAGCGGGTACTTGGCTTCGATGCCCTGCCACGGATCGTCCAGCAGCTGCTTCATGCCCAGCGAGATGCGGTGCGTCTCGTGGTTGATCTTGATGATCTTGACCTTCACGGTCTGGCCGATCGAGAGCACCTCGGTCGGGTGGTTGACGCGGCGCCACGCGATGTCGGTGACGTGCAGCAGGCCGTCGATGCCGCCGAGGTCAACGAACGCACCGTAATCGGTGATGTTCTTGACCACGCCGTCGATGACCTGACCCTCTTCGAGGTTCTGCACCAGCTCCTGGCGCTGCTCGGCGCGGGTCTCTTCGAGAACCGTGCGGCGGGACACCACGATGTTGCCGCGGCGGCGGTCCATCTTGAGGATCTGGAACGGCTGCGAGTTGTTCATCAGCGGCGCAACGTCGCGGATCGGACGGATGTCGACCTGCGAGCGCGGCAGGAAGGCCACGGCACCGTCGAGGTCGACGGTGAAGCCGCCCTTGACCTGGTTGAAGATGACGCCGTTGACCTTCTCGTTGTTCTGGAAGGCCTTCTCGAGCTTGCCCCAGCTCTCCTCGCGGCGCGCCTTGTCGCGCGACAGCACGGCTTCGCCGAGCGCGTTCTCGATCCGGTCGAGGAACACTTCCACCTCGTCGCCGACCTTGATCTCGCTCTCACGGCCGGGGCCGGAAAATTCGCGCAGGGCAACGCGGCCCTCGGTCTTCAGGCCGACGTCGATGACGGCCATGTCCTTTTCAATTGCAACAACCTTGCCCTTGACGACGGAGCTTTCCTGCAGGTTGCCACCTGCGAAGGACTCGTCGAGCATCGCGGCGAAATCGTCACGCGACGGGCTATAGGTATCAGCAGAAGTCGAAGCCATTTGTTCTCCAGTTGCGGATGTCTTGCCGGCCGTTGGGTTTTTGGGCGTATCGGGCGTGCAGTGTCGGAAGGTCCACAAAACCTTCGAGCGACCGCTCGTTGCCCCGGTTTGCAACCAGAACAGCGGAAGCGGGCCGGCTGGGCCCGCACGTTCGATACGTGGAAATCTCTTGTCCGGAGCCTGGATCGCGTCGGCCCCAAGCAGGGACCGAGAGTATCGACCTCAAAGAGCGGGAGCGGGCGCTTCCTCCAATGACGGCAGCGGCTTAACCCCGCGACCGGCCCGCTCGGACGGCCTCGATAATGTCGATGGCGGCCCGGACGCCGCCTTCTATATCCAGTTGGGAGTTATCTAGCAAGTAAGCATCCGCGGCCGGCTTCAAGGGCGCAATCGGCCGGTTCTTGTCGCGCTCGTCGCGCCGGATGATGTCGGCGAGCACCGCCGCCTCATTCGCCTCCTCGCCCCTTGCCCTCGCCTCCATGGTGCGGCGGTGGGCGCGAACCCTGGGGTCGGCCACGACGAAGATCTTCACGTCGGCATGGGGGCAGATCACGGTTCCAATATCCCGGCCGTCCAGCACCGCCCCCGGCGGATCGGCGGCGAACTGGCGCTGGAAATTGAGCAGGACCTCGCGAACCCTGGGGATCGCCGAGACGATCGAGGCGCCCTCGCCGGCCTCCTGGGTCTTCAGGGCCGGATTGCCGAACTTGTCGGGATCGAGTTCCAGCGCAGCCTGCACCGCAGCCGCCTCATCCCGAAGATCATGGCCCGACTGCATCAGGGCATAGGCGACCGCACGATAGATCACGCCGGTATCGAGATGACGGTAGCCGTAATGATGCGCAAGGCGCTTGCCCAGCGTCCCTTTGCCCGAGGCCGCGGGCCCGTCGATAGCGATGATCATGAAAACTCGGCCCCAAGCGAACGCATCATCGGAATGAAGTCCGGAAAACTGGTGGCGATGAAGGCGGTGTCGTCGACGGTCACCGGTTGGTCCGACGCACAGCCCATCACCAGCGCGGACATCGCGATGCGATGGTCCATATGGGTGGCGACGGTGCCGCCGCCGGGGACGTGGCCGCGGCCTTCGACGATCAGATCGTCGCCGGAGACCTCGACCTTCACGCCGTTGACGCGGAGCATGGCAGCGGTGGCCTCCAGACGGTCGGATTCCTTGACGCGCAGCTCCTGCAGGCCGCGCATGATGGTCGTGCCTTCGGCGAAGGAGGCCGCCACGGCCAGCACCAGATATTCGTCGATCATAGAGGGCGCGCGCTCCGGCGGCACCTCGACGCCGCGCAGCTTCGAGGCGCGCACGCGCAATTGCGCCATCGGCTCGCCGGCGTCGCCGCGGACTTCGCTTTCCTCGATGGACCCGCCCATTTCACGCAGCGTGGTAAACAGGCCGGTCCGCAGCGGATTGGTCATGACATCGGACAGAACGACATCGGAACCTTCGACGATCAGCGCGGCGACGATGGGGAACGCTGCCGAGGAGGGATCGGCGGGCACCACGACATTGGCGCCATGCAGCTCGGGCTCGCCCACCAGCGTGATACGGCGGCCGTGCTGACCTTCCTGCGTGGAGGTGATGTCGGCACCAAAATGCTTGAGCATCAGCTCGGTATGGTCGCGGCTGGCCTCGCTCTCGATCACGGTCGTCGTGCCCGGCGCGGCCAGGCCCGCCAGCAGCACCGCCGACTTGATCTGGGCCGAGGCGACCGGGGTCTTGTAGGTGATCGGCAGCGGGTCGCGCGCGCCCTGGACGGTCAGCGGCAGCCGGCCACCCTCGGCGGCGGAAACGACCCTGGCACCCATCTTTTCGAGCGGGTCCAGGATCCGGCGCATCGGGCGGGTGCGCAGCGAGGCGTCGCCATCGAAAACCGCCGAGATCGGGCAGCCGGCGACGGCGCCCATGACCAGCCGGCAGCCGGTGCCGGAATTGCCGAAATCCAGCGCCGCCTTCGGCTCGGCGAACCCGCCGACGCCGACGCCGTTCACCTTCCAGGCAAAATCCCCGGTGCGCTCGACCCTGGCGCCGAGCGCCTGCATGGATTTGGCCGTGTTGAGGACGTCTTCGCCCTCCAGGAGGCCCGAAATCCTGGTCTCGCCGACCGCGAGCGCGCCCAGGATCAGGGCGCGGTGAGAAATCGACTTGTCCCCGGGCACCCGTACTTTCCCGGTCAGGGGACCGCTGGCGCGCGACTGGAGCGGCCTCGGCTTGTCGGAATCGGTCACGATTATGTCCTTGGATAGGCCCGAAATATCCCTGCGGGACTCGCGGGGCAGGTACCACATGGTCCGCGCCGCGTCACGGGCATGTCGTTCTCCCGTAATGCGCTATTGACAGCGGGCCGCCAACTAGCCAAGTGAAACACCGCTTTTCAGACATTCCCAGGATTCCTCTGCCGTGGCCAAGTCCGAACTCGGAACCAAACGTATTTGCCCGACCACGGGCAAGAAGTTCTATGACCTCAACAAGAATCCGGTGATCTCGCCCTATACCGGCGAAGTCGTGCCGATCGCGCCTGTGGCGCCGGCCCGCGTGCCCCGTGGCGCCGAAGCCCGCCACGCAGCCGCCGCCGACACCACGCCGGAACCGGCCGAGGTCGAGGAGGTCTCGCTTGAGGAGGCCGATGCCGAGGAGAACACCGGCAAGGTCAAGGCCGTCGTGCCCGAATCCGAGGACGATATCGAGGTCGATGAGACCCTCGATGACGACGATGACGATGATTCGACCTTCATTGCCGACGAAGAAGAGGGCGATGAGGACGTGACCGACATCATTGGTGACGTCGGCGGTGATGAAGAGACTTGAGATCAGCCCTGATCTGTGAAAAAGGGTGCACCGCGCGAGTCGCTTAGGTAGCTCGCCGGCCGGGACGGATCCCCCAGGATCCTCCCATCTGGACTTAAGGGGCCATAGCTCAGCTGGGAGAGCGCTTGCATGGCATGCAAGAGGTCGGCGGTTCGATCCCGCCTGGCTCCACCACGCTTCGCCCTTCGGGCTATGCGTGGCGCAGCCACGACGGAGCCTGAAGGGCAAAGCGTGGTGTCCGGCGTAGCCCGAAGGGCGAAGACGGACTGGTGATGAGAGCCCTTCTCGGGACGACCCAGGCGATAAACGTCAATGTGGTACGTCTACATCATCCGCAGCATCGAATTCCCCGACCAAGAATACATCGGCGCCACGGAAGATCTGAAGCGGCGGCTGCCGGAGCACAACGCCGGCAAGTCCGCTCACACGGCAAAGTTCAAGCCATGGAAGCTGGTTTGGTACTGCGCTTTCCCTGACAAGATGAAAGCCTTGGCGTTCGAGGCGTACCTGAAGTCGCACTCGGGTCGCGCATTCTCGAAAAAGCGGCTCTGCTAGCCCCCCTACTCCCCGATCACCGCATTCAGCCGATCGCGCAGCGCGACGATCTCGTCCTTCATCGCGACCAGCTCCGAGACCGAGCAATCGGATGCTGCCAGGATCGACTGCGGCACGGCACGCGCCTTCTCCTTGAGCGCGTGGCCCTGCGGGGTCAGCGAGATCAGCACCTGCCGCTCGTCCTCGCTCGAGCGGGTGCGCCTGACCAGATGGGCGGCCTCGAGCCGCTTCAGCAGCGGCGTCAGCGTGCCCGAATCCAAAAACAGCTTTTCGCCGATGTCCTTGACCGGGACGTCGTCCCGCTCCCACAGAACCAGCATCACCAGATATTGCGGATAGGTCAGGCCGAGCCGGTCCAGCAGCGGCTTGTAGACGCGGTTGAAGGCATGCGCGGCGGAATAGACCGCGAAGCAGATCTGGTTGTCGAGGCGCTGTGGGTCCAGCGCCGATAGTTTCCGGGGCATCGAGAATCTCACGCGGTTTCCTTCATTCTGGGGCCGGCGGGCGCCGCATTCAATTGCGAACAATTAAATGTGAGGCATGCAAATTTCAATTGCGCACAATCTAATTGCCTGCGATATGCGTGCCACCCCAACCCGAAGACCCCAAGGGAGACGACGATGTCAGTGAACGTCCTCTACAAGACCAGTGCAAAAGCCACCGGCGGCCGCGACGGCCATGCCGCGACCCTCGACGGCGCGCTCGACGTCAAGCTCACCACGCCGAAGGAGCTCGGCGGTGGCGGCGGTGCCGGCAACAATCCCGAGCAGCTGTTTGCGGCCGGCTATGCGGCCTGCTTCATCGGCGCGATGAAGTTCGTGGCCTCGCAGGGCGGCCCCAAGGTTCCCGCGGACGCCTCCGTCACCTCGACCGTCGGCATCGGCCCGCGCTCAGCCGGCGGCTTCGGTCTCGACATCGACCTCGCCGTCTCGCTGCCGGGCCTCGCCCGCACTGAGGCCGAAGCGCTGGTCGAGAAGGCCCACCAGGTGTGCCCCTATTCCAATGCCACGCGCGGCAATGTCGACGTTCGCCTGACGGTCGTCTGATCTGACGTGCGGATTGGCTGGCCCGGGATCCCCCTCGGGCCGACCGCTCCCGCTTGATTTGCCACGTTGCGGCATTGTGCAGCGGCGGCGCATGCGACCCTACGCAGCAAGCCATTGCTGGCGCAAAAAAACCTCGCTAGGCCTGTGGTCAAATTTCGACACAGGGGAAGCGAAGGCATGACTGAAGCCGTTTTGGGCGCAATGAGCGGACTGCGCGTCATCGATCTCACGCGCGTGCTCGGCGGTCCCTATTGCACCCAGATCCTCGCCGACCATGGCGCCGACGTGATCAAGGTCGAGCCGCCCGCCGGCGACGAGGTGCGCGACTGGGGCCCTCCCTTCCACGAGGAGGACGCGGCCTATTTCATCGGCATCAACCGCAACAAGCGCTCGATCGGCCTCGACCTCGCTTCCGAGGGCGGCCGCATCGTGCTGCTGAAGATGCTGGAGACCGCCGACGTCCTGATCGAGAATTTCAAGCCGGGCACGCTGGAGAAATGGGGCATCGGCAACGACGTGCTCAGCAAGAAATTCCCGCGCCTCGTGCATTGCCGGATCTGCGGCTTCGGCGCCGACGGTCCGCGCGGCGGCAATCCCGGCTATGACGCCATCATCCAGGCCATGACCGGCATGATCGCGGCGACCGGCTCGCCCGAGAGCGGGCCGATGCGGATCGGCGTGCCGCTGGTCGATATCGGCACCGGCCTCTATGCGGCGATCGGCATTTTGATGGCGCTGTCGGAGCGGCAGCGCTCCGGCAAGGGCCAGTTCCTGGAGACGACGCTGTACGAGACCGGCCTTGCCATCATGCATCCGCACACCGCGAACTACTTCATGCATGGCAAGCCGCCGTCGCTGACCGGCAACGAGCATCCCAATCTCGTGCCTTACGCGATCTTCCCGACCAAGACCGACAACATCTTCATCGGCGTCGGCAATGACGGCACCTTCCGCAAGCTCGCCAAGGAGATCGGCAAGCCCGAGCTCGGCACCGATCCGCGCTTTGCCCGCAACAAGGACCGCATCGCCAATCGCGAGGCGCTGCGCGCCGAGCTTGCCGCGGTGTTCAGCCAGCACGAGGCCGAGCCGCTGTGCAATCGCCTGCTCGCGGCGGGCCTGCCAGCAGGTCCCGTGCAGAAGATCGACCAGGCGCTGACCAACCCGCACACCATCGCCCGCGGCGATATCATCGAGAAGGACTGGTACAAGGGCGTGGCCTCGCCGATCCGGCTCGACCGCAGCAAGCCGAGCCTGCGCCGGCTGCCGCCGAAATTCAGCCAGCACTCCCAGGAGGTGCTCGCCGAGTTCGGCTACTCCAAGTCGGAAATCGACGCGATGGTGGCGCAGGGCACGGTCTGCGGCCCGGAGCGCAAGCGCTAAAATGTCTCCCTCTCCCGCTTGCGGGAGAGGTTTGGAGCCTGCGGCCTGATCTTCAGCCTCACACAAATAATGCCGCACTGCGGCGCATGCGCTCATGTGCAGTGCGAACGGAGGAGGCTGCGTGCGCCGTCTCCGCCTATTTGATGGCTTCCCATTTGGCAGCGCTTGCCGCTTTCGTTTCTCCCGCTTACACAGTCATGTGAACGTCATATGGCGCTGCTAGCGCAAGCGCTTCTTTTTGACGGCCAAGAGACGGCCAAGGGAGGTTTACTTGATGGCTCTTCGACACTTTGGGGCGGCTGCCGCATTTGCACTCACGGTTGGCATGTCGGCTTCGCCAGCGCTGGCCGTGACCGAGATCCAGTGGTGGCACGCGATGACCGGCGCCAACAACGACGTCATCGTCAAGCTCGCCACCGACTTCAACGCGTCGCAGACCGACTACAAGGTGATCCCGACCTACAAGGGCAACTACCCCGACACGATGAACGCCGGCATCGCCGCGTTCCGCGCCGGCAACGCGCCGCACATCATGCAGGTGTTCGAAGTCGGCACCGCGACCATGATGGCCGCGACCGGCGCCGTGAAGCCCGTCTACAAGCTGATGGCCGAAGCGGGCGAGAAGTTCGATCCCAAGATCTACCTGCCCGCCATCACCGGCTACTATTCGACGTCGAAGGGCGAGATGCTGTCGTTCCCCTTCAACTCGTCCTCGACCGTGATGTGGGTCAACCTCGACGAGCTGAAGAAGGCCAATGTCGAGATCCCCAAGACCTGGCCCGAAACGTTCGAGGCCGCCAAGAAGCTGAAGGCTGCGGGTCACGACACCTGCGGCTTCTCCGGCTCCTGGGTCACCTGGGTCAATCTCGAGCAGCTCTCCGCCTGGCACAACGTGCCGCTCGCCAGCAAGGCCAACGGCCTCGACGGCTTCGACACCGTGCTCGAGTTCAACGGACCGCTCCAGGTCAAGCATCTGGAAACCCTGGTCGAGCTCCAGAAGACCAAGACGTATGATTATGCCGGCCGCACCAACACCGGCGAAGGCCGCTTCACCTCGGGCGAATGCCCGATCTACCTGACCTCGTCGGCGTTCTTCGGTAACGTCAAGGCGCAGGCCAAGTTCAACTTCACCGCGGTGCCGATGCCCTATTACCCCGACGTCCAGGGCGCACCGCAGAACTCGATCATCGGCGGCGCCTCGCTCTGGGTCATGGGCGGCAAGTCGGCCGATGAATACAAGGGCGTGGCGAAATTCCTGACCTTCCTCTCGGACACCGATCGCCAGGTCTACATCCACAAGGCCTCCGGCTATCTGCCGATCACCAAGGCGGCCTACGCCAAGGCGAAGGAAGAGGGCTTCTACAAGGATCAGCCCTATCTCGAGACCCCGCTGATCGAGCTGACCAACAAGGAGCCGACCGACAATTCGCGCGGCCTGCGCCTCGGCAACATGGTTCAGCTGCGTGACGTCTGGTCGGAAGAGATCGAGCAGGCGCTGGCCGGCAAGAAGACCGCCAAGCAGGCGCTTGACGACGCCGTCGCGCGCGGCAACACGATGCTGCGCCAGTTCGAAAAGACCGCCGTAAAATAAGGTGAAGGCGCCGGCAGGCCACGCGGCCTGCCGGTGCCGTCCATCATGCAAAAGCAAGCCATTTTCCAATCCAAGCTATTGCCTTACGCGCTGGTTGCGCCGCAGCTCGCGATCGTGCTGATTTTCTTTTATTGGCCGGCCCTGCAGGCGGTGATCCAGTCGTTCCTGCTGCAGGACGCCTTCGGTCTGTCGACCACCTTCGTCTGGTTCGAAAATTACATCGAGCTCTTCAAGGATCCCGCCTATTTCGCGTCGATCCTGCGGACCTTCTTCTTCTCGTTCGCGATCGCGGTCTCTTCGCTGTCCTTCGCGCTGCTGCTCGCCGTGATGGCGGACAAACCGCTGCGCGGCTCGATGCTCTACCGCACGCTGCTGATCTGGCCCTATGCGGTGGCGCCGCCCGTGGTGGGCGTGCTCTGGATCTTCATGCTGCATCCCTCGCTCGGCGTGCTCGCACGTTACCTTCGCGCGATGGGCGTCGACTGGAATCCGCTGCTCGACGGCGACCAGGCCGCCGCGCTGATCATCCTCGCCGCCGCCTGGAAGCAGATCTCCTATAATTTCCTGTTCTTCCTCGCCGGCCTGCAGGCGATCCCGAAGAGCGTGTTCGAGGCTGCCGCGATCGACGGCGCGCGCCCGATGCGGCGGTTCTGGACCGTAACCTTCCCGCTGCTGTCGCCGACCATCTTCTTCCTGCTGGTCGTCAACATCGTCTATGCCTTCTTCGACACCTTCGGCATCATCGACACCATGACCCGCGGCGGCCCCGGCACGTCGACGGTGACGCTGGTCTACAAGGTCTATTCCGACGGCCTGCTCGGCGGCAATCTCGGCAGCTCGGCGGCGCAGTCGGTGATCCTGATGATCATGGTCATCGTGCTCACCGGAATCCAGTTCCGCTTCGTCGAACGCAAGGTGACCTACTGATGGTCGAGGACGAAGGCATCAGGCGCTACGTCGCCCACGCCATTCTCTGGATCGGGATCGCGATCGTCGCGTTCCCGGTCTACATCGCGATCGTTGCCTCGACCCAGGACAACGCGCTGATCGCCAACGGGCAGATGTCGCTGCTGCCGGGCGGTCATTTCTTCGAGGTCTACTACCAGACCATCTTCGTCGGCACGAGCGGCTCGACCCGCGAACCGGTCGGCAACATGATGCTGAACTCGCTGGTGATGGCGCTGTTGATCGCGGTGGGCAAGATCGCGATCTCGATCATCTCGGCCTATGCGATCGTGTATTTCCGCTTTCCGTTCCGGATGCCGATCTTCTGGATCATCTTCATCACGCTGATGCTGCCGGTCGAGGTCCGCATCTATCCGACCTACAAGATCGTCGCCGACCTGCACATGCTCGACAGCTATGCGGGCCTGGCGCTGCCGCTGATCGCCTCCGCCACAGCGACGCTGCTGTTCCGCCAGTTCTTCATGACCGTGCCGGACGAGCTGCTAGAGGCCTCGCGCATCGACGGCGCCGGTCCCCTGCGCTTCTTCTGGGATACGCTGCTGCCGCTGTCGCGCACCAACATGGCGGCGCTGTTCGTGATCCTGTTCATCCTCGGCTGGAATCAATATCTCTGGCCGCTGCTCATCACCACCCGCGACGACATGCAGACCATCCAGGTCGGTATCCGCAAGATGATCACCACCACCGACGCGCTGACCGAATGGCCGATCGTGATGGCGACCGCCGTGCTGGCCATGCTGCCGCCGGTGTTCGTCGTCGTCGTCATGCAGAAATTGTTCGTGCGCGGCCTGGTCGAGACGGAAAAGTAGAAGCGAGTTTTCATGGCCAACGTCACCCTGCGCAACGTCCGCAAGACCTATCCCGGCGGCTTCGAGGCTATCAAGGGCGTCAATGTCGACGTCGCCGACGGCCAGTTCTGCGTGCTGGTCGGTCCCTCCGGCTGCGGCAAGTCCACGCTGCTGCGCATGGTCGCAGGCCTCGAGACCGTCACCGGCGGCGAGATCGACATCGGCGGCCGCATCGTCAACCAGATCGAGCCCGCCGATCGCGACATTGCGATGGTGTTCCAGAACTACGCGCTCTATCCGCATATGAGCGTCTTCAACAACATGGCCTACGGCCTGCGCAACCGCGGCATGAAGGAGGCCGAGGTCAAGACCCGCGTCGACGAAGCCGCGCGCGTGCTCGAGCTCACCGCCATGCTGGAGCGCAAGCCGCGCCAGCTCTCCGGCGGCCAGCGCCAGCGCGTCGCGATGGGCCGCGCCATCGTGCGCCAGCCAAAAGTATTCCTGTTCGACGAGCCGCTCTCCAACCTCGACGCAAAACTGCGCATCGCGATGCGCGTCGAGATCCGCAAATTGCAGCGCCGGCTGAGCACGACGTCGATCTACGTCACCCACGACCAGCTCGAGGCGATGACGCTCGCCGACATCCTCGTCGTGATGAATGGCGGCCGGGTCGAGCAGGTCGGCAATCCCCTGGCGATCTACGAGAAGCCGGCGACGACCTTCGTTGCCTCCTTCATCGGGGCACCGCCGATGAACCTGATGTCGATTCGATCGGACGAGATCAAGTCGCAGCTCAGTGGCAGCGCGAGCGAAGCCGGCATCCTCGGCATCCGCCCGGAAGACTTCGTCATCACCGACCAGACGCCGGCCGGGGGCGTCGCGTTGCCGCTCACGGTGGAAGCGATCGAGCGCGTCGGCGCCGAAACCTTCGTCTACGGCTCGCGGGCCCAGGACGAGCAACGTATCGCCGCCACCCCGGGCGAGCTGCCGCCCGGCGAGGTCATCGTCCGCATTCCCGGAACCGAGTCCCCCGCCATCGGCGCGAAAATCCGGGTCGCGGTGGTGCGGAACAAGCTGCATTTGTTCAGCGGCGACGGTCGGACCCGAATCGAAGCCTGATGGGGTCCACAGGGCCCCTCGATCAAAACCGCAAAAACAACCCCATGCACAGTAGAAGGGGGGTTGTTTTCATTGGGATAAATCGTCCGCGGATTTGCGGCGCCCCGGCATGGCCCATCCACAGGGCGCCCGCTACGTCCTTGAACCCACACGGGGATATGCCCATATTGCTGACCAAGGGGTGCCGCTTCCGGGCCCTGAGGTACCAAAGTCGCTTCGAGAGGACTTTGTAAACTATGTCTCGTGTTCCCACGCTTTCCAGTCCGTTCCTTCTGGGCTTCGACGAGATCGAGCGCGTGCTCGACCGCGTCGTCAAAGGCGCCGACGGTTACCCTCCCTACAATATCGAGAGGTGCGGCCAGGCGGACGGCCAGCCCGAGCGCCTGCGAATCACGCTGGCGGTCGCCGGATTCACCCGCGACCAACTCGATGTAACCATTGAGGAAAACCAGCTCGTCATCCGCGGGCGGCAGCAGGACGACAAGACCCGGCAATACATCCATCGCGGCATCGCCGCGCGCCACTTCCAGCGCACCTTCGTGCTGGCGGAGGGGATGCTGGTGCTGGGTGCGGATCTGAAGAACGGGCTGTTGTCGATCGATCTTGCCCGGCCTGAACCGGAGAGGATCGTTAAGACAATCGCTATCAATGAGCACGAATAATGGAACGAGTAGCGGACTCGACCGCTTAGTTTCGAGAGAGGAGTCGAGACCATGAGTGAAGGTCACGTTGTATTCGAATACGAAGCCAAGAACGTCTCTCCGGAGACGCTGGCGAACCTCGGCGAAGGTCACATCGCCTATGTGAAGCAGATCCGCTCCGAAGACGTTCCGGGCCTGTTTCCCGAAGCGCCGAAAATCGCGCCGGGCCTCAAGCTCTTCGCCCTCCATGCCGCCGACGGCACGCCGATCATGCTGACCGACAGCCGCGAAGCCGCGGTCGCCAACGCCTGGAGCAACGAGCTGCAAGCGGTGAGCGTGCACTGAGCGCACGCGCGTCGCGGGATTAGGAATTCAAGCGGGCATGCCTTCGGACGAAGGCGTGCCCGTTTTAGGTGATGAGGCCGTTGCGCGCGCCGTTTGGTGCTGCCGTCGAAATTGATCACCGGACTCTAAACTGCTTAGATGGGGCATGTCGCTCAACGCGAAACGTCTCCCCAAGCAACAGTTGTGGTTTCCGGCGGGACCTTATTTCCTCCGCACCGTCAAACGCGAAGATGCCTCGCAACGCTGGGCAGACTGGTTGTCCGATCCCTGGACAGTGCACGTGCTCAACACGTCGCCGCGCGCGATGACCAAGCTGGACATCGCCGACTACATCAAATCATTCGATCAGCGCGAACGGCTGCTGCTGGGAATCTTCGAGAAGGGTAGTCGCTCGCATGTCGGCTTCATCCGTCTGGACATCAACGCTGCAGCCAGCGAGGGGCTCGTCAGCGCCGTAATCGGCGAAAAAGATCACCGAAACGCGGGGGCCACGGTGAACACGTTCATTCCCCTGCTACGATTCGTGTTCGACGATCTCAAGCTCGGTCGTATTCGCGCGTTCGTGCTGGAGCGAAACCAGACGACCATTCAATATCTCTCGAAGCTCGGATGGATGCTGGATCCTGAACCCGAAAAGCCGGTGCAATCGCACACGGATGGATCGCTGCTGGTGCTGCGCCGGATGAGCTGGGATCGACCTGGTTTTCAGGCCTGGCTGAAAAGCCCGATCGGACAGCGGATCGTGAAACGCATGGAAGCGGCGCAGGGCTGATCCCGGCCGCTTCCTGTGTCAGCTTGATTTCGATCAGTACTTGGCAACGATCGCCGACCCACCGAACCGATAGTTGATGCCGACCTTCACGATGTCGATGTCCTGCTTGATGTCGATCAACGCAGTGCTTCCGGCTGGGTTCACGAAGGCGACCCGCTTGCTGTCGAAGCCATAGTGATTGTATTCGACCAGCGCCGACCAGTTGGGCGCGAAAGCCCATTCGAAACCCGCGCCGGCGACCCAACCAACGCGGTCGGTGCTTGCCGACGCGTTACAAGGGCCAAATGCGAAAACACCGGTCGGGCAGATAGCACCGCCTATATCAACGAAATTGTTCAAGCTGTAGCGGTCGTGAGCAAAACCTACACCGCCCTTGCCGTACACCAGGAAGCGATCCCAAGTATAGCCGACGCGTCCCGTGACACTTGCAACCCAATCCGTACGGCTCGAGAGCGTGGCCGGGTTACCGCTCTTGCCAGCGAAGAACGGATCGTTTGCGACGCCATGGAGGTCGGTACCGGAGAAGTCGCCGGCGAGGCCGATCACCCAATTGTTCGAAAACTGGTAGTCGCAGCCCACCTGCACGCCGCCGACGACGCCAACGTCACCATTCACGGCGATCCGGTCGCCGGGCAGCAACCCGATGGTCGTCACCGGTGCTGGATTCGCCGAAGCAATGGCCGGATCCGTGAAGCCCGTCCGGCTCGCGCCGCCGCCAATGTGGCCACCGACGTAGCAGCCGGTCCAGCTGAAGGGCACGGCTGCCGCGACCGGGGCCTTCGTGTACGGACGGGCGCCCAAATCCGCAGCCTGAGCGGAGCTTGCAATAATCAGAGCCGATGTCGCCAGAAGCAGTTTTTTCATTGTTATTCCCAACCAATCAGCAAATCGAAATCTTGCGTAGGGTACATTGGCCGGCGCAGGCGTGCTGTACCGACTCAGCAACACTCCGATACTTTAGGAAACGCTGCTCTGTTCAGAAGTGTACGCAAGGCGCACTTGCGACGCCTCAAGCTTGAAGACGGCGCTTCAATCCCAGCTCGGATGACTGTGCTTCTTTTGGCGCGATAGTTCCGCATCGTCCTTGCGCGAGCGCTTGCTACGACGCAATTCAGAGTCTTTTCGCGGAGAGTTCCAGGGATTGCTTCGCTGCGCTCGCAATGACGGAGGCAGGCTACGGCGTGCTTAGCTCGCGCCCATCCCAAGCTGCTACTTCAAAAACCCAAGCCCTTCGCGCGCCGTGTCCACGGCCCATTTGTCGTTCGGCGGCAGCGCGAGCACGCTGTTGAAATCCGCGCGCGCGTGTTTGGTATCGGACATCATCATGTAGAGCAGAGCCCTGTTGACCAAGGCATCCTGGTCTCTGGGATCGATTCGAAGCGCTTCGTTGTAATCGGCGAGCGCGCGAGCGTGCTGTCCCAATTCGCGCAACGCCATGGCCCGATTTTTATATCCCGTCGCATTTCCCGGCTGCAGCCTGATCGCCTCATCGAAATCGGCAACGGCGCGTTTATCGTCGCCCTTCTTGTGCCAGGCGAGCGCGCGAGCGGAATAGGCCCTCATGAAAGTCGGGTCGAGCCTTGTGACCTCGTCAAACTCCTGGATGGCACCATCGGCGTCGTCCCACTTCAGGAGAACGACGGCCCGGCAAAAGTGGCCCCCGGCGCTCCCTGGCTCCAGACGAACCGAATTGTTGCAGTCGTCGAGAGCCGCATCGAATTCGCCCTTGTTGACACGGACGTTGCTTCGCAGCTCGTAAGGCGATGCGGCGGCCGGATTCAGTCGCATCGCTTCGGTGTAATCGGCGACCGCGCGATCGGTATCGCCCTTCGCCGCATAGGCCTGCCCTCTCATGAGGGTCGCAAAGTAGATGTGCTTCGGATTGTGTTCGATCGCCTCGGTGAACCCGGCGATGGCGAGATCGAGCTCGCCCTTGTTGAAATATCCCTCCGCCCGCGATGTGTAGGACGGTCCGTAGTTCGGATCGAGGCGAATTGCCTCGTTGTAGTCAGCCATGGCGTGATCGCGATCGCCCCTGGCGGAATAAGCGCGGCCGCGGCAATTATAGGCCCGTCCGAAATTCGGATCGATCCGGATCGCGGCGCTGCAATCGTCGAAAGCGCGGTCCCTGTCCCGCTTCATGTAATACGCTTCGCCGCGCAGCTCGTAAGCCACCGCATTGGTCGGATCGGCTGCGATGATCGCGGTCTTCTCCGCGATGACGCGATCGTTCGACGCGTCGTCGGCATGGGCCGTGGCGGCGATGGTGACGGAGCAAAGCAGACCGAAGACTCGCCCGATCGAACCGCAAATCATGTCGCAAAATCCCCGCACCGAAACCGCGCCGGTCGCAAGTGGACATCGTGGCAAAATATCGCAGTGCCCGGCTGCCAATAAGTCGCAGACGGCGCTACGCGGGTTCGAACTGAGGGGTTTAAGCCGCGGTTGCCGGCGGCAGGGCCAGCACCGAATAGATCGCCTGGGCGTCGCGCGAGGCGCGGAGCTTCTTGGCGATGTCCTGGTCGCGGAGCAGGCGGGCGATACGGGCGAGCGCCTTGAGGTGATCGGCGCCGGCACCTTCGGGGGCGAGCAGCAGGAAGACGAGATCGACCGGCTGGCCGTCCATCGCCTCGAAATCGATCGGGCGATCAAGCCGCGCGAACAGGCCGAAGATCTTTTCCAGCTTGGGCAGCTTGCCGTGGGGAATGGCGACGCCGTAGCCGACCGCGGTGGTGCCGAGCTTCTCGCGCTGGAGCAGCACCTCGAACACCGAGCGCTCGTTCTGCCCGGTCAGCTCGGCGGCCTTGGCCGCGAGCTCCTGGAGCGCCTGCTTCTTGCTGTTGACCTTCAATGCCGGGAGAATCGCCTCGGGCGCGACCAGATCGGTAATCGGCATGGATGGTTTCCGAGGTGAATTAAACCGTCAGGTTCCGAATTGGCCTGCTCGGTCAAACCGAGCCCGGCCGGCGTCAAGAAGGTGAAGCAGGAGGGGGACTTAGCTCAAGTCCCGTTAGGTCCTGATGTGGGGCGCTTCTACTCCAACGCAATCCCGGTGCCAACTGCCGCGTGCGGCTTTGCCCCGGTCATTGTTAAGAGCTGTGGTTGCTACGGGGCCCGGTTCCAGCCCTATCCGCCCGCCTTGCCGTCCGGTTTGGTGCCCGGCGGGTCGATCCAGCCCACATTGCCGTCGGCCCGGCGGTAAATGATGTTCACCCGGCCGCTGGAGCCATGCTGGAATACCAGGCAGGGTGCCCCGCTGAGGTCCAGCTCCATGACGGCCTCGCTAACCGAGAGCTGCTTCAACGAGGTGGTGGCCTCGGCGATGATGACGGGGCTGTAGCCGGTGACCTCGTCCTCGTCCTCACCCTCGCCCGGCGCTTCCAGCACGTAAGCCGTGGCGTCCATCGCAGCGAGCGCGGCGGAGGCGACATGGGCCTTGCGGGCCGAGCGGTCCTTGAGCCGGCTCTTGTAGCGCTTGAGCCGCTTCTCGATCATGATCAGGGCCTGGTCGGCGCTGGCATAGGCGTCCGGCGCGTTCGAATCGGCCTCCAACGTAATGCCGGAATCCAGATGCAGCGCACAGTCGGTGCGGAAGCCGAAGCCGTCCTTGCTCAGCGTGATGTGGCCGGAATAATTGCCGTCGAAATATTTGCGCAGGACCTCTTCGGTCCGGTCGCTCACGCGGCCGCGCAGGGCCTCGCCGACGCTGACGCTCTTGCCCGAAATCCGAAGAGTCATGTGATGCCTCGCTTGGTTTGCGCCCGGCCAGGATGACGCGTCATTTCAGCCGGGGTTATTCCCTGCGCATGATCTTCCCGGAAAACCGCGATGCACTCTTCCGGATCATGCGCGTGCTTGGATCGGTCGCGAACAGGGGGATGAGAGTAGCGCGATTTGGCGCCAGCGCAATCAGGCCGGCTCGGTGTTGCGGGAGCGATCGGACATTGCAGTGGAGAGAACGTTGCCAAGAGCGCTCTGCTTGTCACGGCGGCGTTGCACCGAGGAGGGAATGCGCATGGCTTCGCGGTACTTCGCGACCGTGCGGCGGGCAATATCAATGCCCGAGGCGCGTAACCGTTCCACGATGGTGTCATCCGACAGGATCGCGGCGGGCGCTTCCGAATCGATCAGCTGCTTGATGTGGTGGCGAACGGCTTCGGCCGAATGCGCCTCGCCGCCGTCGGCCGAGGCGATCGAGGCCGTGAAGAAATATTTCAACTCGAATGTGCCGCGATTTGTCGCCATGTACTTGTTGGCGGTGACACGCGACACCGTGGATTCATGCATCTGGATGGCGTCGGCGACGGCCTTCAGGTTCAGGGGGCGCAGATGCGCCACGCCATGGGTGAAGAAGCCGTCCTGCTGGCGCACGATCTCGGTCGCGACCTTCAGGATGGTGCGGGCGCGCTGGTCGAGCGCGCGCACCAGCCAGGTCGCGTTCTGGAGCGCGTCGGTGAAGTAGGACTTGTCGCCGTCCTTGCCGATCTTCTTCGACAGCTCGGAATAATAGGTCTGGTTGACCAGCACGCGCGGCAAGGTGTCGCTGTTGAGCTCGACATGCCAGCCGCCGTCGGGACCCGGGCGGACATAGACGTCGGGCACCATGGTCTGGAGCCGCGCCGAGCCGAACTTCATGCCGGGCTTGGGATTGAGCCTTCGGATCTCGCCGATCATGTCGGCGATGTCCTCGTCGTCGACGCCGCAGAGCTTGCGCAAGGCAGCGATATCGCGCTTGGCGAGGAGATCGAGATGCTCGACCAGCGCCTGCATCGCGGGATCGTAGCGGTCGAGCTCGCGGAGCTGGATCGCCAGGCACTCGCTCAAATTGCGCGCGCAGACGCCGGGCGGATCGAATTTTTGCAGCACGGCAAGGACGTCCTCGACGTCCTTTTGCGTTGCGCCAAGGCGCTCGGCGGCCTGGCCGAGATCGGCAGGCAGATAACCGGCCTCGTCGACGAGGTCGATCAGATACTGGCCGATCATGCGCTGTGCCGGGCCGGTGAAGGCGACCGAGAGCTGCTCGGCGAGATGGTCGCCGAGCGTGGTCTCCGCGGCGACGAAAGCTTCGAGATTGTAGTCCTCGTCGCCGGAGGCGCCGCCGCCCCATTCGGTGTAGGTGGTCGGAGCGACATCCTGGGCGTTACGGGCAGCGGCCTCGGCCGGCTCCTCGGAGAAGACGTTGTCCAGGCCCGTATCCAGGGTCTGCTCGATCTCGGCGCGGGTGCCGAGATCCTTGCTCATCCATTCTTCCTGGCCGGGCTCAAATGCCTCGCCCGGGCCGCCGCCGGGCTCGTCATTGTGGCCGCCGTCGGAGTCGCTGAACTGGCCGGCCTCGGCCGGGGCGTCGCCGCCGGGGGCCTCATCATTGGCCCGCTCCAGCAGGGGGTTCCGCTCGAGCTCCTCCTCCACGAAGGTCGTGAGATCGAGATTGGACAATTGCAGCAGCTTGATCGCCTGCATCAGCTGCGGCGTCATGACCAGCGACTGCGATTGCCGGAACTCTAATCTCTGCGTGAGCGCCATGAAGCAAGAACCGATCCCAAAAAGTTGGTCCGATTTTTGCTTATCCTAGTCTTGGGACGATGTACACGCCTTGACGAAATCGAAAAAAGGGCTAGAGGCGGAATTCCTCGCCAAGGTAAAGACGGCGAACGTCCGGATCAGCGACGATCTCATCCGGGCTGCCCTCGGTCAAGATTTCACCGGCATAGACGATATAGGCACGATCGGTGAGGCCGAGCGTCTCGCGCACATTGTGGTCGGTGATGAGCACGCCGATGCCGCGATTGGTGAGATGGCGGACGAGGTCCTGAATGTCGCCGACCGCGATCGGATCGATGCCGGCAAAGGGCTCGTCGAGCAGCATGTAGTTCGGACGCGTCGCCAGCGCGCGCGCGATCTCGACGCGGCGGCGCTCACCGCCCGATAGCGCAATCGACGGCGATTTACGCAGCCGCGTGATGTTGAATTCGTCGAGCAGCGAGTCGAGCTGCTGCTCGCGCTTCTTGCGCGAGGGCTCGACCACTTCGAGCACGGCGCGGATGTTCTGCTCGACGGTGAGGCCGCGGAAGATCGAGGCTTCCTGCGGCAGATAGCCGATGCCGAGCCGCGCGCGCTGATACATCGGCAGCTTGGTGACGTCGTGGCCGTCGAGCTCGATCGCGCCGCGATCGGCCTTGATCAGGCCGGTGATCATGTAGAACACGGTGGTCTTGCCGGCGCCGTTCGGACCGAGCAGGCCGACCGCTTCGCCGCGGCGCACATAGATGCTGACGCCGCGCACCACCTGGCGGCTGCCAAAGCTCTTTTCCACGCTATGCACAGCCAGGAAGCCCGGCCGCTTCAGGAGCTGCGGCCCGCCGGCACCGTTGGGCCTGCTGGCGGCCCTGACGGGGTGGACGGCCTGCGCACGCGGCGGCTCGGGCTGATAGTCATCTTGATAGTCACCCTGGAACTGGTCGGGCGCACGCATCGGCTGGTCCCGGGCGATGGCCGGCGCGTCCCTGACCGGACTCGCCACGAGACCGCCGACGCTGTCACCGAGCGCGGTGATGTCCTGACGCGCAAATCCTGGCCGGCCACGCTTGGCGGGGCGCCGACGGAACATGCTGAAGAGATCGACCATCCCCGCCTTCTAGCCTTTCACGCTTATCTCGCACGTTCATCCTGCACGATGATCCGCGCGTGATCCCGCGATCTACCGCGCCGGCCTTGCGACTCGCCGACGCAGCATGAGTGAAGGGATGTCTCATGCCCAGTGAAACACGCCCGAAAAGCGGCGGACCCCGCTTCGAAAGCCCTGCGCGCTAGATACAGTCTCGCCGGGCAAGCTTCAACCTCGGATCGGTCATATCCGGCTCAAGCCGTTGAACCAGCTTTTGAAATTCACTTTTTGCCGGCGCCGGGCAGCTGCAGGGGCGAGGCCGCGCCGGGTTTCGCCGGAGCGCCGGGGGTCCCCGATCCGCAATCATTGCCGGCGCCCTGCGGCATCAGCACCTGGACGCCCCGGCCACTATCGGACTCGACGCGGGACACGCCCGTGGTCATGTCCACGGTCAGCCGGTCGCCACGCATCACATTCTTGCACTGCGTCATGACGACCTGCCCCGCGCTGCCGCCAAGCATGGTGATGAGGTTGGTCTTGGTGTCGAACACGGCGGTCTCGCCGGTCACGACCTGATCCTTCTGGGTGACGACGACGTTGCCGCGCGCCTCCAGCCGCTTGATCGACGAGCTGCCGCCCGGCCCCGGCTGTGCCGACTGCATCGGCGCGCTCTTCGTTGCCTTCGCCGCCGGTTGCGGCGCGGCCGGCTTGCTGTCGCCGCCGGAGTCGTAAAACACCACCAGCGTCTTCGAGGTCATGGTGGTGTCGCCCTGGATGACCTTCACATTGCCGGAGAAGGTTGCTTCCTTTTTCTTGTCGCGCATCTCGAGCGAGGCGGCTTCGATCTGGATCGGCTGGTCGCGGTTCTGCGAGAAGCCCTGCATCGCGTTGGGTACGCCTTGCGCCGAGCTCTGCGCAGACGCAGCACCGGTTGCGGCAAGCGTGACGATGGCAACGAGCGCGGCTGCGTTGATGACGACGCTGCGCTTGCTGACGTTGCGCGAAAAAGACCTGATCATGAAAATCACTTTGAATTGGCGGATTTGTTACGCGTCTTTACCGGCGGCGGCGCGGGCTCGGGCGGCGCAGGCTGAGCGGCGGGGTCGTCCAGCTTGTCCAGGTGCATCACCACATTGCCTTCGAAACGAATGACGTCACCGCCTTCGGTGATGCGCAGCCGATCGGCGGGCAGCGTGCCGTTGGTCCG
>NZ_AKIY01000268.1 GCF_000282615.1 Bradyrhizobium sp. YR681
GGGGGGGGGGGGGAGCCGATCTACGTCTGCGCGCTTCGCGACATTGCCAGCGACGGTGCGCAAGGCATCGGGCCGGCCCAGCTCGGCGGCCGTCGCGGCGAGCCCATCGGCATCGACGTCCGAGATGACGACCTTGACGCCGTCGTCGAGAAATCGCTTCGCGCAGGCCTTGCCGATGCCACGCGCCGCGCCGGTGATGGCGGCGACCTTGCCGGATAGTTTCATGGTCTCACTCCAGGATAGCTGCTCAGGCAGCGGGCTATCCCGGACAGAGCCCCGGTTCAAGCCGCCGCAAATCCGAGATGAGCACGGAAGCGGTTCTTGATAAAGACGGCATCGCGCGAGGGCAGCGAACGCGGCGGATTTTCAGCCAGAACCTTGACGACAAAAAGCCGCGGGCCATCGGCCGGCTCAGCAATTTGCTTTGCGAGGCCTTGCACCTCCTCGAGCGTCCGAACAATTGCGGCTGCGACAAAGCCACAGGCCATGGCAATCGCCGTGAGATCGACACCGCGGCCGGTGTGGCTCGCCTGCATCCCGGTCTCGCCAAAATGCTGGTTATCGATCACGACGATGTCGAGATTGCGCGGGCGTGCGACGCCGATGGTGGCGATGCCGCCGAGGCCCATCAGCTGTTCGCCGTCGCCGGTCAAAGCGAGGACGCGCCTGGAAGGCTGCGCCTGCGCGAGCCCGAGGCCGATCAGCGCGGCGCCGCCCATGGCGCCCCAGAGATAGAAATTGCCGTCGTGGTCGCCCGCCGCATGCAGGTCGTAGGTGGGCGAGCCGAGGCCGGAGACGACCAGCGTATTCCTGCGGTCCTTCAGAAGAGCCGCGACAGCGGCGCGGCGGTCGAGCTGAGAGGGGTTGGACATCGACATCACCACTTCTTCTTGCCGATCAGGCGCTGCCCGATCAGAACCGCGATCTGCTGGTCAGATTCGTAAGCGAGCGACGCCGCAGACTCGACCGTCTCGACCAGATCCTCCGCCGTCTCCGCGCGCATCACCTTCAACCCGATCGCCTCCAGCGAGGGCTGCGTCGCCCGGCTCATCGGCACCTGCCATGGATTGAACTCGGCCCATTCGCCGCGCATCGTCACCAGCATCAGCAGCGGAAAGCGGCCGATCGCCGACAGCGACAGCATGTTGATGCAATTGCCGACCCCGCTCGACTGCATCAGCAGCACGCTGCGCTGTCCACCGAGCCAGGCACCCGCGGCGATGGCGATGCCCTCCTCTTCCGTCGTCAGCACGTTGGTGGTGACGTCACGGTCGGCCGAGAACATGCGGATGAGCTGGCTGTGGCCGGCGTCTGGCACATACGACATCTGCCGGACGTCGGCGGCCTTGAGGATGCGATAGAGCTCGCTCGGCCAGTCGTCGCTTGCGCGCGTGTCGTGATTGGGTTGAGGGCTGTGCACCGCTTGTCTCCGTGAATTTCGAGCGGCACGCTAGCGATTATTCCGCGCGATGGCTCTGACCGTCTGGCATGAGCAGATATCGAGGGATTGTATAGCTGGTGGAATAGCGCGATGCGCGTTGCTGCGCCCTCTCCCCTTGCGGGAGAGGGCATCACCGCGGGTTGATACGCGCTCACCAGGGTGAGGGGTATGTCTCCGCGCATTCATACGCCTCGGTATGCGCGGATAGATACCCCTCATCCGGCGCTTCGCGCCACCTTCTCCCGCAAGGGGAGAAGGGAAGAGCACCGTCGCTCGGGCTCGCTACCTAATTCGCCGCAGATCTCGCCACCGCCGGCATGTAGATCTGCGCGTAGCCCTCCTTGATCGCGGACGTAATTCGGTCGAGGCGGCGGTCGATGTGCTTCTCCAGCACCGAGACGCAAACCTCTTCGTTCCGCGCCTTCAGGCCTTCGATCACCGCGCGGTGCTCGGCCTGGGTGTTGGAGCGATTGATGCTGTCCATGTCGATCCAGCGCACGAAACGGATGCGGGCGTTGACGTTGCGCAGCACGCGCAGCATCTCGGCATTGTTGGACATGCCCATCAGCCGCTCGTGAAAGGTCTCGTCGAGCTCGACCAGTTCCACTGATGAGCGCTCGCCCGGATCGGGTCCGGTGGCTTCGAGGAATTTCAGGAGCGCGTCGATGTCCTCGTCCCTGGCGCGCTTGATGGCGAGGCGGATCGAGGCAACCTCGATCGACTTGCGCAGCTCGTAGAGATCGAAGATCTCGTGCGCGTCGAGTTCACGGCAAAAGAAGCCCTTGCCGGGCGTGAAGCGCAGAAAGCCTTCGGTGTTGAGACGGTTGAGCGCTTCGCGCAGCGGCGTGCGGCTGACGCCGAGGCGTTTTGCCAGCTCGCCCTCGTTGAGCCGTTCGCCCGGCTTGAACTCATAGCTCACGGCCATCGCCTTGAGCTGTTCATAGACGCGATCGACGATACTATCGGAAGCCAGTTCCACGTTGCTCATCATCAGCTGCATTCATGCCCGAACACAGCCCAATATACCGGGGCTGGGGGGATGATTGCAATGCAAACGGCGGCCTCGCACATCTTGTGCAGAGCTTTGCGACGGCTGCAATCAGGCAAACGCGCGCGGGCGCAGCCCAGCATGAAACCAGGTGATCATGGAATAGATATCGTACACTGGCAATCCGACCTCGGCCTGCAACGCGGCCGCATAAGGTGGCATGTTGGTGCATTCGAGCACGATGGCGCCGACATCGGGGTTTTTGGCGACAAGCTGCTTGCCGGCCTCGACCACGTCGCGCTCGGCCAGGCCGACGTCCATGTCGTCCTTCTCGGCCTTGATCAGGACGCGGAAGAACTCCTTGCCGTGCTCGGTGCCCACCAGGGGCGTATCGAGCGGCACGCCGGCGCCTTCGAGATGGGCGGGCGTCAGGGTCGAGCCCGACACCGTGACGAGGCCAACGCGCTTGCCGGGCGGCAAGGTCGCCTGGACCCACGGCACCTGCATCAGCGACGAGGTCGCGACCGGCACGCCAACGGCCGCCGCGATTTCCTTCTGGAACAGCGAGAGAAAGCCGCAATTGGTGGTGATGGCTTCGGCCCCGAGCCGCACCAGATCCTTCGCCGCATCGATGAAGTCGGGCAGCAGCCCGGCCGCGCCCTTCAGCACCACCTTCTCCGGCGAGGCGCCGCTCACCACGCGATAGAGCACGGGGAATGGCCAGGTCGTGCCGTTGCCCATGTCGCCGGGAATGCGGGGAAAGCGCGCTTCGAGCATCAAAATGCCGAGCGGCGCGCCGTAGATGGCCTTGCCGCCGCGGGCGATACGGGAAGGCGAATTGGCAGAATAAGTCATGGTGCGATCTCAGAGGAAGCGAGTGGGCGCGAACGGCGCAAGCGGAATTTCGGGCTGCTTGCCGCTCAGCAGCTGGGCGACGAGACGGCCGGTGCGGGCCGAGCCGACCAGACCGACATGGCCGTGGCCGAAGGCATAGACGATGTCGCGCGAGGCCCGCGCATGGCCGATGCAGGGCAAACCGTCCGGCATGCTCGGCCGATGGCCGAACCAGGTTTTGATGCGCGAGGCCGGAAGGTCCTTCGGCAGCTTCGGAAACATGCTGAGGAGATTGTTGCGCAGGATCTCGGCGCGCTTCCAGTTCGGCGCAGCCTCAAGGCCGGCGATCTCGACCGTGCCGGCGGCGCGCAGGCCCATGTTGGTCCAGTTCACCACCATTTTTGCGTCGGACGCCATCATCGAGCTGCGCGGACCCGTTTCCGGATTCTCGATCATGACGTGATAGCCGCGTTCGGTTTCGAGCGGCAGGGGATCGCCGACCGACGCGGTGAGCCGTTTTGAATGCGCACCGGCCGCGACGACGGCCGCGTCGCAAGCGATCTCGCCGGTCTCGGTGACGACGGCCACGAGCCTGTTGCCGTTCAGCTTGAGCCCGGTCGCCTTGGCATGCACGAGCTTGGCACCGCTCGCGAGCGCGTGTTGGGCAAGAGCCGCAACGTAAGCGCCGGGATCACGGCAGCGGCCGGCCTCCTCCACGACCACGCCAAAGGTGTAGCGCGGATGCAAGTCGGGCTCGCGCTGACGCATCTCGTCGGCGTTGAGCTCCATCCATTGCACGCCGACCTTCTTGCGCAGGCGCCAGCCGAGGTCGCTGTCGAAATTGCCGCGCGACGGGAACACGTGCATCACGCCGTTGCGCTCGACCAGCTCAGGCACACCTGCTTCTTCGGCGAGCTTCCGGTGCAGCAGCGGCGCGTCCTTGAGGAGATCACGCAACGCGAACGCAGTCTTCTCGACCCGCGCCGCGGTCCATCCCGAGAGCAGATATTTGATCAGCCAGGGCAAGGCCTTCGGCAGATAAGACCAGCGGATCGCGAGCGGGCCGAGCGGGTCCATGAGATAGCCCGGCACCTTCTTCCAGATGCCCGGCTCGGCCGGCGGGATCACCGAATGCGAGGAGAGCCAGCCGGCGTTGCCGTAGCTCGCCGCCTGTTCGCCACCGGGCTCGCCGGGATCGATCAGCGTGACGCGATGACCCTCGCGCAGCGCCTCGATGGCGCTGATCACGCCGATTGCGCCGGCTCCGATGATGGCGACGTGGCGGCCTTCCGACATCGCTTACGCCTTCACTGCGGGGGTAAAATCCTTGCCGACCGAGATCGCGCGCGGATCGATGATGCAGTGGAGGATCGACGGCTTGCCCGAGGCCAGCGCACGCTCGAACGCCGGCGCGAAATCCTCGGTGCGCTCGACCCGCTCGCCATGACCGCCGAACGCCTTTGCGTACATCGCAAAGTCGGGGTTCTTGAGCTGGGTGCCGACGACGCGGCCGGGATAGTCGCGCTCCTGGTGCATGCGGATGGTGCCGTATTGCGAATTGTCGACGACGATAACCACCAGCGGCGCGTCGTACTGAACGGCGGTCGCAAATTCCTGGCCGTTCATCAGGAAGCAGCCGTCGCCGGCAAAGGCAATGACGGTACGGTCAGGATATTGCCGCTTGGCGAGCACGGCCGCCGGCACGCCATAGCCCATCGAGCCCGAGGTCGGCGCGAGCTGGGAGGCAAAGCTGTGGAAGCGATGGTGGCGATGGATCCAGCCGGCGTAGTTGCCGGCGCCGTTGCAGACGATCGCGTCCTTGGGCAGGCGATCGCGCAGCCAGGTCATGACCTGACCATACTGGAACGTGCCCGGCAGCTCGCGCGCCTTCTCTGTCCAGGCGAGGTAATCGGCATGCGCCTTGGCGGCCTCGCCCTTCCAGGCAACCGCGCCCGCGGGCTTCAGCGCCTCGACGGCGGCGGCAAAGGCGGCGGGCGTGGCCTGGATCGCGAGCTCCGGCTGATAGACGCGGCCGAGCTCTTCCGAGCCCGGATGCACATGGATCAGCTTCTGCTTCGGCGTCGGAATGTCGAGCAGCGTATAGGACGAGGACGGCATCTCCGACATGCGGCCGCCGATCAGGAGAACGACATCGGCATTGTCGATGCGCGCCTTCAGGCCCGGGCTCGGCCCGATGCCCATATCGCCGGCATAATGCGAATGATCGGCGTCGATCAGCGAGGCGCGGCGGAACGAGGTCGCGACCGGCAGGTCGAAGCGCTCGGCAAAGCGCGCGATGCTCTTGGTTGCTGCATCGGTCCAGCGCGAGCCACCGAGTATGACGAGCGGCGCCTTGGCGCCGGCAAGCATGGCGCTGACGCGCTCAAGATCCGCCGGCGCGGGCCAGCTCACCGCCGGCTCGATCCGCATCGCATCGGCGACAGCGGCAGTTTCGGTCAGCATGTTCTCCGGCAGCGAAATCACCACGGGGCCGGGACGGCCCTGCATGGCGACGCGGAAGGCGCGCGCGACCAGCTCCGGAATGCGGTCGGGGCGATCGATCTCGACCACCCATTTCGCCATGGTGCCGAACACCGCCTTGTAGTCGAGCTCCTGGAACGCCTCGCGCTCGAGCATGCCGGTGTCGACCTGGCCGACAAACAGGATCATCGGCGTCGAGTCCTGCATCGCGATGTGGACGCCGTGGCTGGCATTGGTTGCGCCGGGGCCGCGGGTGACGAAGCAGATGCCCGGGCGTCCGGTGAGCTTGCCATAGGCCTCCGCCATCATCGCAGCGCCGCCCTCGGCGCGGCAGATCATGACGTCGATCGGGCTGTCATGCAGCGCGTCCAGCGCCGCGAGATAGCTCTCGCCCGGCACGCAGGTGACGCGCTCGACGCCCTGGGCGACGAGCTGATCGATCAGGATCTGGCCCCCGGTGCGGGTGTTGCGAATGGTCATGACAGCTCCCTAACGGCTTTGGCGATGCGCATCACGGCCTCGCGCAGATTTTGTTCCGAGGTGGCGTAGGACAGGCGGAAATAAGGTGCAAGGCCGAAACAGCTGCCCGGCACCACGGCCACGTCATGCCTCTCCAGCAAGAAGCGGCAAAACGCAGCATCGCTGTCGATCGTGGTGCCATCCGGCGTGCGGCGCCCGATCAACCCGGCGCAACTCGCATAGGTGTAGAACGCACCCTCCGGCCGGCGGCAGCTGGCGCCGTCGATGGCGTTGAGCGCATCGACCACGATATCCCTGCGGCGATGGAACGCGGCGCGGCGCTCGATGAGAACGTCTTGCGGGCCGGTCAGCGCGGCAATCGCGGCGGCCTGGCTCACCGAGCACGGGTTGGTCGTGCTCTGGCTTTGCACCACCGCCATCGCCGCGATCAGCTCGCGCGGACCGCCGCCATAGCCAACGCGCCAGCCGGTCATGGCGTAAGCCTTGGAGACGCCGTTCACCGTCAGCGTGCGCGATTTCAGGGCCGGCTCGAGCGCCGCCGCCGTGACGAACGGCATGCCGTCATAGATCAGGTGCTCGTAGATGTCGTCGGCCATCAGCCAGACATGTGGATGGCGCCTGAGCACATCCAGGATCGGGCGCAGCTGCGCCGCCGAATAGGCCGCGCCCGTCGGATTGGACGGCGAGTTCAGCAGCAGCCAGCGCGTCTTCGGCGTGATCGCACGCTCGAGATCGGCGGCATCGAGGCGAAAGCCGTTCTCTTCGCGGCAGAGCACGTCGACCGGCGTGCCGTCGGCGATGCGCACCATATCGGCGTAGCTGGTCCAGTAGGGCGCGGCGAGGATCACCTCGTCGCCGGGGCTCAAGCTCGCCATGAAGGCGTTGTGGATCACCTGCTTGGCACCGGCCCCGGCGGTGATCTCGTCGGCGGCATAGACGAGATCGTTCTCGCGGCGGAATTTTTCGGCGATCGCCGCCTTCAATTCCACCGTGCCGTCGAGGGTCGTGTATTTGGTCTGCCCGGCGCGGATGGCACGCAGAGCGGCGTCCTTGACGTGGTCAGGCGTATCGAAATCAGGCTCGCCGGCGCCGAGCACGATCACCGGCCGCCCCTCGCGCTTGAGCCGCTGCGCGACCGCGCCGATCTTGAGGATCTCGGAGACGCCGATCGCGCCGATGCGCCGGGCGGGGCGGAAGGTCGATGCGGGAGCCTGCACAGTCACGGCCGAGCCTTTACTTGCGCGCGGCGATCGCGATCACCTCGATGCGGAAGGCGGGATCGGCGAGCTCGACCTTGCCGCAAGCGCGGGTCGGCGTGTTGCCGGGCACGACCCAGGCGTCATAGACCGCGTTCATGGCGTCGAAATCGTCCATGGTCTTGAGCCAGACCTGCACGCTGAGCAGGCGCGACTTGTCGGTGCCGGCGCGCGCCAGCATGTCGTCGACCTTGGCCAGCGCCTCCTTGGTCTGCTGGGTGATGTCGGCGATCTTGGTGTCAGCCACTTGTCCTGCGAGGAAAACGAGATCGCCGAACACGGAGGCGCGGCTGCGGCGGGCGTTCTGGTCGATGCGGGTAATGTCCGACATGGGATGTCCTCTTACTTGTTATTTGCCGGTGGCGATGATGCGGCGGCAATGATCGAGCGCGGCGCCGATGAGGTTGTCGCTCGCCTCCGGCGTGCGGAATGCCGAATGCGCCGACAGCGTCACGTTGGGCAGTTTTGTCACGGGATGTCCGGCGGGGAGCGGCTCGATGGTGAAGACATCGAGGCCGGCGTGCGCGATATGGCCTGAACGGAGCGCATCGAGCATCGCGTCTTCATCGACGATCGCGCCGCGCGCCGTGTTGATCAGAATGCTCCCCTTGCGCATCTGCGCGATGCGCTCGCGCGACAGGAAACCCTTGGTCTCGTCGTTGAGGAGAAGATGCAGCGAGACGACGTGGCTCTCGGCCAGCAGCTTCTCCAGCGACACGAACTCGACACCCGGATGGGTCTTCGGCGTCCGGTTCCAGGCGATCACCTTCATGCCGCAGCCCGCCGCCATCCGCGCGGCTTCCGCGGCGATGCCGCCGAAGCCGATCAGGCCGAGCGTCTTGCCGGTGAGCTGCACCGCGTCGCGGCGCAGCCAGTTGCCCTCGCGCATGCCGCGGTCCATCTCGCCGAAATTGCGCGCCGAGGCCCACATCAGCGCGATCGCACACTCGGCGACGGCCGTGTCGCCGTAACCCTTGATGATATGGACGGAGATGCCGCGCTCGGCGAGCTCGTCCGGATTCATGTAGCTGCGCGGGCCGGTGCCGAGGAACACGACATGCTTCAGCCTCGCGCATTTCTCTGCGATCGCCGTCGGCACCGCGGTATGATCGACGATCATGATCTCGGCATCGCCGAGCAGACCGGGCAGATCGTCGGGCTTGATCGAGGGATTGCGGTTGATGCTGACCGGCAGCTTCTGCGAGGCCAGCAGCTTGTCGGTCACCCCTGCCAGGGTCTCGTTGGCATCGACGAATAGGGCGCGCACAGGCCTCTCCTTCAGCTCATTTCCATATTGCGTTCAGTTTTGTATTCAGACTTGAATGCTATTTGCAATCCCTGGCTTTCAGGAATTTTGCCCAATCCTGCCAAGATATTGGGCTCCTTTCTGCCTTGCCGCCCAAATGGCCAGCAATTCGAAATACCGTATTGCATTTTATCCTGAATACAGAAATAGTCCAGAGGCCGGAGACGATCCGACCCAAATTCCAGGGAGACAAAGACCATGAATCGCAGGGATGCGCTCACCACCGTCGCGCTGGCTGGCGCAGCGATTGCCGCCGCGGGCGGCGCGGCCAGGGCCGACGCACCGGCTTCCACGCTCGACCGCATCAAGAAGAACGGCGTGCTCCGCGTCGCCGTCATCGTCGGACAGGAGCCCTACTTCCATAAGGACCTCGCCACCAACGAATGGTCGGGAGCCTGCATCGACATGGCCAAGGACATCGCGAGCAAGCTGGGCGCCAAGGTCGAGACGCTGGAATCGACCTGGGGCAACCAGATCCTGGACCTGCAGGCCGACAAGGTCGATCTCGCCTTCGCCGTGAACCCGACACCGGAGCGCGCGCTGGTCATCGACTTCTCGACCCCGATCCTGGTGCACTCCTTCACCGTCATCACCAAGAAGGGTTTTGCCAAGCCGCAGACCTGGGCCGAGCTCAACAAGCCCGAGGTCAAGATCGCCGTCGACATCGGCTCGACCCACGAGACCATCGCCCGCCGCTACTGCCCGAAGGCGACCATCCTGGGCTTCAAGAACCGCGACGAGGCGATCCTTGCGGTTGCGACCGGCCGTGCCGACTGCAACGTCTCGCTCGCCGTGCTCTCGGTCTCGACCCTGAAGAAGAACCCGAACCTCGGCGACCTCGCGATCCCGCGCCCGCTGCTGACGCTGCCGACCAACATGGGCATCCGCGCCGAGAGCGACCGCCGCTACAAGGACTTCCTCAGCGCCTGGGCCGACTACAATCGTTCGATGGGCCAGACCCGCGAATGGATGCTGAAAGGCTTCGAAGCGGTCGGCCTCACCGCCGACGATCTCCCGCCCGAAGTCCAGTTCTGACGGCCGTTCGACGATGTATGTCTGGGAGTTCGCGGCGCTCAAGCCGTATTGGGGCCTGATCGGACAAGGGCTCCTGGTCACCTTGTTCTATACGGTGATCACGGTGGTCGCGGGCCTCGTCATCGGACTGATCGTCGGCATTTTGCGCACGACGGCACCGCGCTGGGTCTCGGTGCCGTTGCGGCTCTATATCGAAGTGTTCCGCTGCACGCCGCTGCTCGTGCAACTGGTCTGGATGTATTACGCCCTGCCCGTCCTGATCGGCGTCGACATGTCGCCGGCGATGGCCTGCTTCATCGCGCTGTCGCTCTATGCCGGCTCGTTCTACGCGGAAATCTTTCGCGGCGGCATCGAGGCCGTCGACGTCGGCCAATGGGAGGCCGGACGCGCCATCGGAATGCGGCGCGGAAAAATCTTCCGCCGCATCGTGCTGCCGCAGGCAACCCAGGTGATGATCCCCTCCTTCATCAACCAGACCATCATGCAGCTCAAGAACACCTCGCTGGTGTCGGTGGTCGCGGTCGGCGACCTGCTCTACCAGGGCTCGGTGATCACGGCGACGAGCTACAAGCCGCTCGAGGTCTACACCACGATTGCCGTGCTCTATTTCGTCGTGCTGTTCCCGCTGACACTGGTCGCCGACCGGGTCGAGCTGAAGATGGGGGCACATCGATGAGTGCTCTGATCGCTGGCAATATCCACAAGGCGTTCGGCGACCATGAGGTGCTCAAGGGCGTCTCGCTCTCGGTCGAACGCGGCGAGGTCGTCACCCTGATCGGCGCCTCGGGCTCGGGCAAATCGACCTTCCTGCGCTGCCTGAACCTGCTCGAAATGCCGCAGCAGGGCGAGCTTGCGATCGGCACGCATCGGTTCGCGTTCGGCAAAGGCTCGCGCGCGCCGAAGGACGCACAACTGGCGCAGCTGCGCGAAAATGTCGGCATGGTGTTCCAGCATTTCAATCTGTTCCCGCACATGTCGGTGCTCGCCAACGTCACCGAGGGCCCGGTGCAGGTGAAGGGCATGTCACGCGCCGAGGCCGACGCGCTCGGCCGCGATCTGCTTGCAAAAGTCGGCCTCGCCGACAAGGCCGACGCCTTCCCGAGCCGGCTGTCGGGCGGCCAGAAGCAGCGCGTCGCGATCGCACGTGCGCTCGCGATGAAGCCGGAGGTGATGCTGTTCGACGAGCCGACCTCGGCGCTCGATCCCGAACTCGTCGGCGAAGTTCTCTCCGTCATCCGCAGCCTCGCCGCCGAGGGCATGACCATGGTGCTGGTCACGCACGAAATGGCCTTCGCCGCCGACGTCTCCACCCGCGTCGGCTTCATGAACGACGGAATCATGGCCGAGATCGGCACGCCCGAGGAAACCATCCGCCAGCCCCGCAGCGAGCGGCTGAAGGCGTTCTTGAGCCGGTTTCACGAGACGCACTAGACTGCCGGCCACGACCATTCCGAATCGATGGGCAGACTTATGAAACTCCGCGGCGGCTTCACCAATTACGGCGAGACAATCGGCATCCTGATGCTCGATACCCGCTTCCCGCGCCCGCGCGGCGACATCGGCAACGCGCTCTCCTACGATTTCCCGGTGCGTTACAAGATCGTGCGCGGCGCGCATGCCACGAGGATCATGGGCGACCAGCCCGATCCGGCCCTGCTCGAGCCATTCATCGCCGCGGCCCGCGAGCTGGAAGCCGACGGCGTCAAGGCGATCACGACGAGCTGCGGCTTCCTCGCGCCGTTCCAGAAGCAGCTCGCCGCCGCGGTGAACATTCCGGTCTTCACCTCGAGCCTGATCCAGGCGCCGCTGATCCACGCCATGCTGCCGCCCGGCAAGGTGATCGGCGTCTTCACCGAACGCGGCCACCACATGAACGAAGGACATTTCCGCGGCGTCGGCTGGTCGCCGGACGAGATCGCCGTCCAGATCCAGGGCATGAAGCCCGATGCGCAGTTTCCCGCCACCTACATTCTCGGCCGCGAGGAGCTCGACACCGACGTGCTGCGCGCCGAGATGATCGAGATGACGGAAGCCTTCATGGCCTCCTGCAAGAACCCCGGGGCGATCCTGTTCGAGTGCACCAACATGTGCCCGTTCTCCAGGGACGTGGCCGAGGCGTCGGGTTTGCCGGTGTTCGACATCAACACCCTGATCAACTTCTTCTACCGCGCAGCCCATCCGGTGCCGTTCCTGCGCTGAACCAGCGCGGGACAGGTGCCGCGATGCGTGCCGGCAGACCGCGCGATGGATCCGCAGGAGCTCAGAACAGAGCGGCGTTGAGGGCGTGTCCGTAGATCATTGCGGCCACGAGTGAGAGCAGCAGGCCCGCTCCCGAGAAGATGACGACGACTTTCAGGGTCTCGACATCGACATTGGTTCCCGTCGCGCGGGATATTGCTCTTGCCAGTGCAGCAATCATCGCCAGCTCCGAAGTGGACCGCGCGGAAGCGAGGCCTCACTTCATCTAGCGTCACTCGCCGCATTCGCGTGTGAAGCAGATTACAGGTGATTGTGCCGAAGCGGCCTGATTGGACGTCAGCTCCGCGCTAGTCCCGCGACACCCGCGGCGTCGACGGCGTGACGTTTGCCGGCGTGTGGAATTCGAGCCGCGCACGGTTCTCCTCGCGCACGCCGCTGTCGTCGCCGAACTCGACATAGGTCTGTGCGTCCTGCTTCCATTGCGGCCACGGCGTCGCCGGCGTGCCCGGATTTCCCGTGCGCGCGAAGGCGACCAGCGTGTCCATCATGCGCTCCGACAGCGCGCGGTCGAACCCGGTCCAGACGCGCGTGGTGCGAAACTTGTTGAAGGTGTCCTGCGTGCCGAACCAATAGGGCACGTCGGAGGTGTGGTAGGCGCCGATCTTCTGCGGACTGTCGAAGAATTCGACACCGGGTGCGAAGGGATGCACCCGCGAGAACATGTACATGTAGAACGGCGCCTTGCCGGTCTTCGCTTGCGCGACGGCCCAGTTGCGCGTGCCGATCTCGACCAATCCCTCGCGTGCGGCTGTTAGCCCCATGGCCTTCGCCTCGCCGTCGGTCTTGGCGGGATAGAGCGCCAGGAAGCGATCCGCCTGATCGCCGTAGAGCTTTCGCGCAGCAACGATGTAGGCTTCGAGCGTGCCGACAGTACGCAAGTCGTTCGAGCTCTCGTCGCTCGTGAAGCCCGCGACGGTCGCAACATCGTTCTGCTTGCCGGCGGCGAAGATGTTCGGCACCGTGTCGGGCAGGACATAACCGTCGATATCGGGCGTGACGGAGATCGTGCCGGCGCAGCCGAGCTGGCAGTCCTTCTGGATCGCCAGGATCTTGTCAGCCTGGATCAGCCGCATCTCGGCGAGCGAGGACGCGCCGAGCGCCGACTGCACCTCGAGGCCGATCTTCTCGGCGGCCGGCAGCGCCGGAAATTTGAAGCGATTGTCGAACATGCTCAGGCTCATCGCGAAACCGCGATGGAACAGGCCCTTCGCCAGCGGGCTCGCCTCGAGCGCCGACACCGACATGGCGCCGGCGGACTGCCCGGTGATGGTGACGTTGTCGGGGTCACCGCCGAACTGCGCGATGTTGCGCTTGATCCATTGCAGCGCCGCGACCTGATCCATCAGCCCGTAATTGCCGGAGGCACGGTGCGGCGATTCCGCGGTCAGCTCGGGATGGGCCAGATTGCCCAAGATGCCGACGCGGTAATTGAAGCTGACGAAGATCACGCCTTTCTTCGCGACGTTCTCGCCGTCATACATCGCCATGCCGCTGGAGCCGAGCGTGAAGCCGCCGCCATAGATCCAGACCACGACCGGCAGCTTCGCGCCCGGTTTGGCATCCGCGCTCGACCAGATGTTCAGATAGAGGCAGTTCTCGCTGGTCGCCTCCTCGCCGAAATAATGATTGAGATTGTGCCGGCGGAGCACCTGGATGCACTCCGGCGCCATCCGGTCCGCGTGATAGGTGCCCTGCCACGCCTCGACCTTCTGCGGCGCGCGCCAGCGAAGATCGCCGAGCGGCGGCGCGGCATAGGGAATGCCGAAATAGGCCCTTACGCTCGACGGCAGCACCTTGCCGGAGACGGCGCCGCTATCGATGCTGACGGGGTCGCCTGGGACAGGCGTCGCGACGATCTGCGCCGCCGCGGGGGAGGCCGTCAGCACCGCAAATGTGCCAAACAGCGAGAGGATCGCAATGGCGGAGCGCCACTGAACGCACGCGGCGCTTCTCAAGATGCTCATCCGGCCTCCCTCATTTTCTTCTTGTCGTTGATGCCCGCGCTCAGTTCCGCCCACAGGCGGGAGCGTACGCCTTCATTGAGAGGGACAATATGGAACGGCTGGCCGAAGATTGCGAGTGGCTCCTGGGCCAGCTCGAATCGCGGCCAGGCTTCCGCGACATCAGGCGCGCCCGATGTGACGAACCGCAGCAAGCTCGCCTGGAACCGCGCGGCGACGTCGATGTCGGCGGGCGTCATCGGCCCGCCCTTGCGCTTCAGGATCGGGCGATCGATGAAATTTGGCAGATGCGCCCACAAGCACGCGTTGTCGGCGCCGTGGGTCGGCCCCTGCGACAGGAACGGCTCCAGCGCGGGGCGATGGTCGAACCGGCTGAGCCACACCGCGCCGCCGGCCGCAGCATGAAGCCGCGCGAGATCAGCCATCGGGCGGTGCCAGAACGCATCCGACAGCAGCGCTTCGTACGGATCCTCCTCGGTGCGCGCGGTGGCGCGGTAGTAGGCCAGCAGACGCTCCCAGCCGGCATCGCCGAGTGCAGCACGCACCTGCCGCTCGGTGGTGCGGATCATCGCGGCCGGCGGCGTGCTCTTCAAGAACATCACCATCTCGTCGCGGCAGGAGCCGAGCCAGAGCGGAATGTCGCGCAAGGTCCCGTCGGCGAAGACATCGCGCGGCTCGCGCGGGATCACGGTGCCATCGAGCACCGGGCCGAACACGGTGCCTGACTCTGTTTCATCCGCGAGCCTGCGGCCGACGCGCTCTACGGCCGCGAAGAGTTTTGGCAGCGGCACAGAGGCGATCGCGCCCGGCTCATCCGCCAGCTCGAGTTCGGCGAGCACGCGGGCCGCGACCTCGTCGGCATGATCCGCGCTCATGATGTTGCGCCCGGGCGCACTGAGCGCGAGGGCACGAATGAACTTGCCCTTGGCCTGCGGCAGGGTTGCCAGCGCAATCACCATGGAGGCGCCGGCAGACTGACCGGACAGCGTGATTGCATCCGGATCGCCGCCGAAATTCGCGATGTTGGCGTGCACCCAGTCCAGCGCGGCGAGCGCATCCGACATGGCGAGATTATTCGCCTCGCCGAGGCCGTGACGATGCAGCTGCAGGAAGCCGAGCGGACCGAGCCGGTAGTTGATGGTGACGATGACGGCGGGGCCGTGCTTGGCGAGAAAGGCGCCGTCATAGTCGGCGCCCCCGCCGGTGACGAAGGCGCCGCCGTGGATGAAGACCAGCACCGGCAGCGGGCGATCGGCCCCTGCCGGCGTCCAGATGTTCAGGCTGAGACAGGCGGTCTCGTCCGCATGATCGAGATGGCCGGGCTGCGGCGCATACGCGCCGTAGTCCGTGCATTCGCGCGGCTCGATCCACGCGCGAGGTGGCGTCGCCCTAGCAAATCGCCGCGCGATGGCGAACGGTATGCCCTTGAAGGCGCGCACGGCCGCCTGCTCGGTGCCGACGACCGGCCCGCTCGTGGTCGGAACTGCGTCGGTCACCATGCGGTCTTCACCCTGTCTGCCACTCAAGCGCGCCGCCTGCCGAGATCGGCGATGTCGACGGTGTGGGTTTCGCGTGCGGTCGCCGCGGCAACGGCCGAGATCACGCAGCAGCAGGCGACGAAAATCGCGACCGGAATCCAGCCGTTCGGTCCCTCACCGACCAGGCTCGCGCTCACCAGCGGCGTGAAGCCGGCGGCGAGGAAGCCAAGCTGGGTGCCGATCGCGGTGCCGGAATAGCGCACGCGGGCCTCGAACATCTCCGCGTAGAACGACGGCCAGATCGCGTTCGGCGCGGCGTAGACGATGCCGGACAGGATCATCGCGGCGGCGAAGATCGCGATCGTGTTGCCTGATGTCACCAGCATGAAGTACGGGAACAGCAGCACGGCGCAGCCGAGCACGCCGCCGATGAACACCGGCTTGCGGCCGATCCTGTCGGCGAGCAGGGCCCAGAACGGCTGGGTGATCAGCGCGGTGACATTGCCGAGCACGCCGGCCCACAGCATGGTCGGGCGCGCCACGCCGAACTTGGAGGTCGCATAGCCGAGCGCGAACACGGCGGTCATCGTGCTCACGGTGGCGATCAGCGCGCAGACGATCACGCGCAGCACGTCGGACCAATAGTCGCGCAGCAGCGCCACGACGGGAAAGCGCGCCACTTTCGCCTTGCCCTTGATGTCTTCGAACACAGGCGTTTCCGGCATGGTTCGCCTTACCAGATAGGCGACGATCAGCACGAAGAACGAGAGCAGGAACGGAATGCGCCAGCCCCAGCTCAGAAGCTGGTCTTCCGGCAGGCTCGACACCGGGATGAACACCAGCGTCGCCAGGATCGCGCCGGCTTGGGTGCCGCTGAGTGTCCAACTGGTGAAGAAGGCGCGGTTGGAATTGGCGGAATGCTCCAGCGTCAGCGAGTTCGCTCCGCTCTGCTCTCCGGCGGCCGACAGGCCCTGCAACAGGCGCAGCAGCGTCAGGATGACGGGCGCGGCATTGCCGATCGACTTCGCGTCCGGCAACAGGCCGATCGCCAGCGTCGAGCCGCCCATCAGCACCAGCGTGAACAAGAGGACCGTCTTGCGGCCGATACGATCGCCGAAATGACCGAGGATGACGGCGCCGACGGGACGCGCGATATAGCCGATGCCGAAGCTCAGGAGCGCGAGCAGCGTTCCGGTCGCCGGATCGACATTGGCGAAGAACACTTTTGGAAAGATCAGCGCCGCAGCGGTGCCGTAGATGAAGAAGTCGTAGTATTCGAGCATGCTGCCGACGAAGCTGACCAGCGCGGCGCGCTTGGGCAGCTTGTTTTGCGTGGCTTCCGCTGCTGACGATGCGTGCAGCGGTGCGGTTGACGTCAACGTCATCGAAATCTCCTCCCCATGTATTCGGTGCGGTTCGCGTCAGGCCATCCCGGCCTGCGCGCGCTTCTGGTTGTTGTTGCCGCAGCTTTGGTTTGGATCTATAATGTACGAACTAGTACGTTTATGCAATACGCGTTGGATCGAAGCCTGCGGGAGCGAAATTTGCCTTCACCTTCAAGGCGATCCATGGAAACTGGCGGGAGAAACAGCGATGCTCGAGCGCATGCCGCCCCCATCGAAGCGCACCAACGACCCTGAGCGCACCAAGCGCGACATCCTCGAGGTGGCGATGGCCGAATTCGCCTCGGAAGGCTATTCCGGCGCCCGCGTCGACGCGATCGCGGCGCGGACGCGCACGTCGAAGCGGATGATCTATTATTATTTCGGCGGCAAGGAGCAGCTCTACCTTGCGGTCCTGGAGGAAGCCTATCGCAGCATCCGCGCCCTGGAGGACCAGCTCGACATCGCAAGCTGCGACGCGCGCGAGGGCCTGCGCCGGCTGATCGAAGCGACTTTCGACCATGACGAGCGCAATCCGAACTTCATCCGCCTCGTCTCAATCGAGAACATCCACCACGGCAAGCACCTCAAGCAGAACGTCCAGTTGCGTCAGCTCAACGCCAGCGTGATCGCAACGCTGGACGGCATCCTCAAGCGCGGCCGCAACGAGGGCGACTTCCGCAACGACGTCGATGCCATCGACCTCCATCTCGCCATCTCCTCCTACTGCTTCTTCCGCGTCGCCAACCGGCACACCTTCGGGGCGCTGTTCGATCGCGATTTGAGCGAGCCCGGGGTGCTGGCGAAGAGCAGGACGCAGATCGTGGAGATGATCTTGGCGTGGCTGGGGACTGGGAAGTGACAGCCCTTCGCAATGACGGCGATGATAACTCCGTCATCCTGAGGTGCGAGTGATGGGGCGCTGAGCGCCCCATCGGGAGCCTCGAAGGATGCACGGCCGAGATGATACAGCCGGGCCGTCGCCCTTCGAGGCTCGCCGAAGAGGCAAGCACCTCAGGGTGACGGTGAAAGAATTGGGCGCTTGCCGCGTGTTGCGACGAGTGCACCCCCTCACCCACCCTTCTTCTGCCGCGCGCTCGCCAACAGCACCAGCATGAACGACGCAGCCGTCATCAGCGTCGAGATCGCGGCGATGGTCGGGTCGATCTCGTCGCGCAGCGCGGTGAACATGCGCTTGGTCAGCGGCTGGTACTGGCCGCCGGAGATGAACAGCGCGACGATGGTCTCGTCCATCGCCGAGATGAAGGCGAAGATGCCGCCCGCGACCACGCTGGACTTGATCTGCGGCAGCGTCACCGCGAAGAAGCTGCGCAGGCGGTTCATGCCGAGGCTGCGCGCCACCATCTCCTGCGCGGGGTCAAAGCTTTGCAGGCCGGCCAGCACCGAGATGACGACATAGGGCAGGCCCAGCATCACGTTGGCGAGCACGAGGCCGGGCAAGGTCGCGACCAGGCCGACCCTGGCATAGACGAAGAAGATGCCGACCGCGGTGATGATGATCGGGACCACCAGCGGCAGCAGCAGCGCCATGTGGATGACGCGCATGATGCGCAGTCTTGATTGGCTGATGGCATAGGCGGCGGCAACGCCGCACGGCGTCGCGATCAGAACCGTCAGAAACGCGATGGTCAACGTCACCCGCGTCGCCTGCATCCAGGCCGGGTTGGCGAAATACTGCTGATACCAGCGCGTGGAGAACGACGGCGGCGGGAAGGTCAGGAAGCGCGCGCTCGAAAAGGAGATCGGTGCGATGATCAGCACCGGCAGGATCAGATAGACCAGCACCAGCGCGCTGATCACGTAGAGTGCGATGCGGGCGGGAGACAATCGCGTCATTTCTGCCCCAAGATGCGATCGAGCGAGATGAAGCGGCTGACGGCGAAGAAGATCGCGAGCACGCAAAGGAGCAGCACCACCGCGACGGCGCTCGCCGCGCCAAACTGGTTGTAGAGCTCGACATTGCGGCTCACCAGCATCGACACCATCACGGTACGGCCGCCACCGAGCAGCTCCGGCGTGATGTAGAAGCCGAGGCAGAGCACGAACACCATGGTGCAGCCGGCGAGCACCCCCGGCAGCGACAGCGGCAGGAAGACGCGCATGAAGGTGAGCGTCGGGCTCGCGCCGAGGCTGGCGCCGGCCTGCATCAGATCGCCGGGGATCTTCTGCATGGTGGCATAGAGCGGCAGCACCATGAACGGCAGCAGGATGTGTACGGTCGCGACCACCGTGCCGAAGGTGTTGTGGACCAGCGCGAGCGGCTCGCCGACGACATCGAGATAGCGCAGAAGCTGGTTGATCACGCCGGTGCGCTGGAGCAGCGCCAGCCAGGCATAGGCGCGGACCAGCACGCTGGTCCAGAACGGCAGCACGACCAGCGACAGGATGAGGATGCTCCAGCCTTTCGGCACGGAATTGGCGAGATAGGCCACGGGATAGCCGAGCAGCAGCGCGATCACCGTCACCGCGAGGCTGATCTCGAAGGTCAGTGCAAAGCTGCGCCAGTAGATGTCCTCGGTGAAGACACGGCGATAATTCTCCAGGGTGAAACCGTCATGGTAGATCGACTGCCAGGCCAGCCAGCCGACCGGCAGCACGATCAGGGCCAGGATCACCAGCAGCGCCGGCGACACCAATGCCAGCATCAGCCCGTGCTCACGGCGTTGATGCTTTTGAGAGGGATCTGGCACGGATGTCGCCAAGGCTGATCTCGCTTACTTCTGCATGAAGGAGGCCCAACGCTTCTCGGCGGCCTCGCCCGCGGGCGAGGACCACCAGGCGTAGGACATCAGCGCCTGCTTGGCCGCGTTGGCCGGCTCGCTCGGCAATTGCGCAGCGCGTTCCGCCTTGATCACGTTGGTCTCGAACGCCTTGGGGTTGCCCGGACCATAGTCGATATGCAGCGGCAGATTGGCCTGGTGCACGGGATCGACCGCCTCGTTGAGGAACTTCACCGCGGTGTCGAGATTCGGCGCGCCCTTGAGAATGCAGAGCGAGGTGCTCTGAAGGATGCCCTGGTTGTAGGTGAAGGCGACCTTGGCGCCTTCCTTGGCGACCGCGCTGACACGGCCGTTCCAGGCCATCTCCATGTCGACCTCGCCGTCGTTGAGCAGCTGGGCCGACTGCGCACCCGAGGTCCACCACACCGTGATGTGCGGTTTGATCTCCTCCAGCTTCTTGAAGGCGCGGTCAACGTCGAGCGGGTAGAGCTTGTCCGGCGCGACGCCGTCGGCCATCAGCGCCGCCTCGAGCGTCGCGAACGGGTGGTTGCGCAGCGCCCGGCGGCCGGGGAATTTCTTCACGTCCCAGAAATCGGCCCAGCTGTTCGGCGCGTCCTTCGGAAAGGTCTTCTGGCTGTAGGACAGCACGCTGGAATAGAACTCGTAGGATACTGAATAAGGACTACGATAAGCCTCCGGCATTGCCGCGCCGTTCGGAATCTTCGAGAAGTCCAATTTCTCGATCAGCCCCTGCTCGCCGCCGCGCAGGCAGTTGCCGGTCGGGGTGTCGACGACGTCCCAGATCGGCTTGCCGCTGCCGACCTGCGTCTTGATCGCGGGCCAGGCGTCGGGAATGGAATCCTGGTTGATGGTGATGCCGAGCTTCTTGGCGGAGGGATCGAGGATCGCCACCGTCTGCGCCTGCTGATAGGCGCCGCCCTGCGAGACGAAGGTGATCTGCTCGGCTGCGTTCGCCGCGGTACCACCGAGCGCGACCGCGCCCAACAAAGCGTAACAAAATTTCGTAGTCATCCTCGCCTCCTCCATCGCCAAAATGATCTCACTGACCGATTGCATCGAGAAACTGGTACCAGCCCGCGACCATGCGCACGGCGGGCTCGCGCAGCGGATAGAACGGAATGGGTTTCATCCGCTTCGCATCGAGCAGCCCGACCTCGGGCGTCTCGCCGCGCACGAAGGCGGCGAGATAGCGGCCCATCAGGCTCGACATCGCGACGCCCGCGCCGTTGTAGCCCATCGCGACCAGCGTGCGGTCGTCGAGGCGGCCGATATGCGGCACCGAGTCCATCGTCATCGCGACGAGCCCCGACCATTTGTAGGCAAGCGGCACCTCGGCGAGGTCGGGGAAGATGCCGACCATCGCCTTGCGCAAGGCGTCGAACGCGGCTTCGGAGTCCTGCTTGCCGAAGGCGCCGCGGCCGCCGAAGATCACGCGATTGTCGACCATGCGGAACCAGCGCATCATGCGCTTGGTCTCGGTGTAGGTGCGCCCCGTCGGCATCAGCTTTCCGGCGAGATTGCGCGGCAGCTTCTCGGTCGCAATGAGCGCGCTGCGGAACGGGATCAGCGTACGCTGCATCTGCGCGGTCGCGCCGGTCAGGTCCGAATAGCTGTTGGTGGCGATGATCGCCTGTTTCGCGCGCACGGCGCCTCGCGGCGTCTCGGCGACAATGCCGCCGTTCTCGCGCCGGAGGTCTATGACCGGCGATTCCTGGAAGATCGGGACGCCGCGGCGCGCGACGCCGTCGGCGAGGCCGCGCAGATAGTTCAACGGATGGATACCGCCGGAGCCGGGATTGAGCACGCCGCCGACGAACATGTCCGAGCCGGTCTCCTCGCGCACGCCGCGCTTGTCGAGGATGCGGACCTCGGCGGAGCCCATCTCGCGCGTCATCCAGTTGGCTTCGTCGATCGCGGCCTTCAGCGTCGTCTCGTTGTGGGCCGCCTTGACTTGGCCGGTGCGGCTGAGGTTTGCACTGGTGATGCCGAACTCGGACACCAGCTCCTCGACGATGTCGGTCGATTCATGCGCGATCTCGTACATGCGGCGCGCCATGGCGCGGCCGTGCATGGCGTCGATCTCGCGGAACGACAGGCGGAACTTTGCGGTGATCACCCCGCCATTGCGCCCGCTCGCGCCCCAGCCGGGACGGTTGGCCTCGAGCACGATCGGGCTAAGCCCGCTCTTGGCGATGTGATGCGCTGCCGACAGGCCGGTATAGCCCGCGCCGATGATCACCACATCCGCCTGTTGCTCGCCGGACAGCACGGGACAATCGCGCGCCGGCTCCGCCGTGGCTTCCCACAGCGAGTTGGCCGATGGCAGCGCGCTCCAGTCCCGTGTCATGCCCGCGCTCACGCCTTTACGCCGCCGGACCGATGGCAGCGTCCGCGAGCGCCTTCAGCGTCGGGAAGTGGAAGTCCGGCTTGGTCAACGCCTCCACCGCCGGCGTGCCGCCGAAACCGGCGATGCCCTGGCGGCGCTCGATCCAGCACACCTTGTAGCCGAGCTTCCGCGCGATTCCGATGTCGTGGTACTGGCTCTGCGCGACGTGCAGAATGTCGGACTGCTTATAGCCGAAGGCGGACTGGCGGCCCTTGTTGTAGGCGAAGAATTCCGGGTTCGGCTTGGCAACGCCGGTGTCGTCGGCACAGACGGTGTCGTCGAAGGGATTGCCGAGCGCATGCGCGTAGCAGGACAGCGCGACGCGGTCCGCATTGGTCATCGCGACCAGCCGGAACCTGGTGCGCAGGCGCTTGAGCGCCTCGACGGAATCGGAGAACGGGCCCCAGCGCAGCACGGCGAGCTGGAACACGTCGCAGGAGGCATCGTCCGCCGGCAGCCCGAGCTCGGTGGCGAGATAGCGATAGACGTGAAACATCACCTCGCTCGAGCGCTCGTAATGCTTGTCGCGGCCGCGCTTGTAGGACTCGAAAATCTTGTCGTCGCTGAGCTCGGCCGGTGTCTTGCCCGAGATCCTGCGCACCGCGGAGAGCACGCCGGTCTCGAAATCGATCAAGGTGCCGACGACGTCGAAGGTGAGGACCTTGAAATTGTTGAAGGCGGCTTGGGTCGACATATCAGGTTCTTCTCTCGGTTGGATGGAGCTTGGGTTCAGTCCACCCGCGGCACGACGATCGTGTCCTCGGGGTGAAGGGTGACGGTGAGGCTGCCACCGAGCGGCGGGATGCGGCTGTAGGCCTGGTGGTAGGCCGGCTGGCGCAGGCTGAGCGCGATGCCGCCTTCGAGCGAAAGGAAGATGCGCAGGCTTTCGCCCTGGTAGACGATGTCGGTGACGGTCCCGGTCAGCCGGTTGCAGGCACCATCCTGCGCGCCGTCGTCGATCAGCAGCTTTTCGCTGTGCACGGCCAGCATCAGGGCGTCGCCGTCGGGGATGGCGCGGGCGCTGCGCAGCAGCGCATCGCCGAGCGCGACGCTGGAGGCATCGACGCGGCGAACCGGCAGCATCGTCGCCTCGCCGATGAAGCTTGCGACGAAGGAATCGGCGGGATGGTCGTGCAGGCGCGCCGGCTCGTCGATCTGGATTAGCCTTCCGTCCTTCATCACGGCGACGCGGTCGCTCATGGTCAGCGCCTCGCGCTGGTCATGGGTGACATAGATGATGGTGGCGCCGATGCGCCTGTGCAGCGCGCGCAGCTCGATCTGCATGGATTCGCGCAGCTGCTTGTCGAGCGCGGAGAGCGGCTCGTCCATCAGGATCAGCTGCGGCTCGAAGATCATGGCGCGTGCGAGGGCCACGCGCTGGCGCTGGCCGCCGGAGAGCTGCGCGATGCCGCGTTCCTCGTAGCCGCCAAGCCCCACCATCGCGAGCGCTGCCCGCACCTTGTCGGGCCAGCTTGCCTTCGGCAGGCGGCGCGCGCGCAGGGGAAAGGCGACGTTCTCGCCGACGCTCATATGCGGGAACAGCGCGTAGTTCTGGAACACGACGCCGATGTCGCGCTTGTGCGGCGGCATATAGGTGACGTCGCGGCCGCCGAAGAGAATTGTGCCTGATGTCGGCAGGATGAAGCCGCCGAGAATGCCGAGCAGCGTGGTCTTGCCGGAACCGGAGGGCCCGAGCAGCGAGACGAACTCACCGGCACCGACATTGAGGGAGACGTCGTCGAGGGCGCGAACCGCGCCGTAGGCCTTGCTGGCGGACCTGATCTCGACGCTTTCCGCTCGCTTCTCCAACGATCGACCTCGCCATGTCCTGAGCCGGCATGCCTCACTGCACGCCATAAGCCTGCTTTATAGACAGGGTTTTGGAGCACTCACGGGCAAAGCGTGCGCCGCACCAAATCTTCTCGCGAAGCCCCTGTGTTTAGGCTGTCATGCAAATGACACCAGACTTGGCAAAGTCAGGCAATTGCCAAATTCTCACGCATCTCATAACATGACGTTATGCCAGAGCTCCGCCGCATGCTGCCCTCCAGCAACGCCCTGTTCGTCTTCGACGCAGCGGCGCGCAATGGCAGCTTCACGGCGGCTGCC
>NZ_AKIY01000269.1 GCF_000282615.1 Bradyrhizobium sp. YR681
CTGGGCCCCCGGCCACGGCGTCGTCGCCACCTTGACGCGCGGGTCTGCGCAGGGCCGGGTCGGCCTGCGCGCCGACATGGATGCGCTGCCGATCACCGAGGACACCGGCCTGCCCTACGCCTCGACCACGCCGGGCGTGATGCATGCCTGCGGCCATGACGGGCACACCGCCTCGCTGCTCGGCGCGGCCGCGCTGCTCGCCGCCGACACCAGCTGGAGCGGCACGGTCGATTTCATCTTCCAGCCGGCCGAGGAAGGACTTGGCGGCGCGCGCGCGATGGTCGGCGCAGGCCTGTTCGAGCGCTTTCCGATGACGCGGGTGTTCGGTTTCCACAACTGGCCGGGACTCGCGGCCGGCACCATCGCGGTCCATGACGGCGTCGTGATGGCCTCCGGCGGCCGCATCAGCATCACCATCGACGGCCATGCCGGCCATGCCGGCATGCCGCATCTGACCCGCGATCCGGTGATGGCCGCGGGCCACCTCATCGTGGCATTGCAATCGGTCGTGTCGCGCAGCATCGATCCGCTCGACACCGCCGTGCTCTCGCTCTGCACGCTCGAGGGCGGCACGGCGCGCAACCAGATCGCGGGACGCGTCACGATCGGCGGCACCCTGCGCTATCACCGCGAAGCGGTGAAGGAGACCATCGTGGCGCGGATCGGCGAGATCTGCGACGGCATCGCCACGAGTTTCGGCGTCAGGGTGACGCCCGAGATCGTCATGGGCGTCGGCGTGGTGATCAACACCCCGGCCGAGGCGAGCCTTGCGCGCCTCGCCGGCGAGAGGGTGCAGGCCGAGGTGCGCCGCGATCTCGCGCCCAGCATGGCCGGGGAGGATTTCGCCTTCTATCTGGCGCACCGGCCCGGCGCCTTCGTCTGGATCGGCAATGGCGAATTGCGCGACGGTGCCGAGCTGCACGGCCCGCGCTACGATTTCAACGACGCGATCCTCCCGGTCGCATCCAGCTGGATGGCCGAGATCGCAAAGACGGCGCTGAGCGCCAATTAGCAATGCGCGGCCGGCGCTCCGGCCGCCGCCATCACGCCTCGTCGAGCAGCTCGAACAATTCCTCGACCCGGTCGAACGGGGCGTCGCGCATCTGGCTGTGATAGACGACGCGGTCGCCGTCGCGTTGCAGCGATCGGCCGCGGGATTTCCGCAGGCGGCCCGGCAGGAATGTCGCGGCCACCGCGGCAACACCGACGTCCAGGCGAACGATGCCCCGCCGCCTGCAATCGAGCCTGAGCCGCGCCGCCGCGAAGAAATCGCGGGCGCCCTTCGGCAATTGCCCGAAGCGGCGGGACATTTCATCCTCGAGATCGTCGAGCTCGTCCTCGCTCCCGCACCGTGCCGCACGGGCGTAGAGCTCGAGCCGCACCGGCTCCGACTGCACATAAGTCTCGGGAAGCATGTCCGCGACCGGCAGATTGAGATCCGGCACCCACATCTCGACCCGACCGCCGTCGACCTTCTCGGACGCCATCTTCAGGAGATGGCTGTAGAGCACCGGCCCGAACACCTGGACATGGCCGGATTGCTGCTCCGAAAACAGATCGCCCGCACCGCGCAGATCCAGATCACGCTCGCTGATGGCAAAGCCCGCGCCCGGCCGGCTGAACTCCTCGAGCACGGCGAGGCGCTTCTCGGACTGCTCGGAGCCCGTCTCCGTCAGCAAATGGGCGAAGGCGCGGATGCCGCTGCGGCCGACCCGTCCGCGCAGCTGGTGCAGCTGGGCGAGGCCGAATTTTTCCGGCCAGCAGACCACGATCGTGTTCGCGCGCGGGATGTCGAGGCCGCTTTCCACGATGTTGGTCGCAAGCAGAACGTCGGCCTTGCCCTCGACGAAGCTCATCATGCGGTCGTCGATCTCGTCGGCGGGCAATTTGCCGTGGAGACAGACGATGCGCAGATCGGGGGCCACCGCCTGAACGCGTGCCAGCATCGGCTCCAGGTCCTGGATGCGCGGACAGATCAGGAAACTCTGGCCGTGACGCCGCTGCTCGCGCAGCAACGCCGAGGCGATCGCCGCATCCGACAGGGGCGCGATCCTGGTGGCGACCGGAAGCCGGTGCACCGGCGGCGAGGCGATGATGCTGAGGTCGCGGAAGCCGGCAAGGCCCGCGGCGAGAGTCCGCGGGATCGGCGTCGCGCTCATCCACAGCGTATGGACATTCCTGGCCAGTCCCGAAAGCTTGGCCTTCTCGGCCGCGCCGAAATGCTGCTCCTCATCGATGATGACGAGGCCGAGATCGTCGAATTTCACGTCCTTCGAGGCGAGCGCCTGGGTCCCGACCACGATCTGCATCCGGCCGCTGCGCAAGGCCTCCTTGGTCTGGCGCATTTCCGCACCTGATGTCGCGCGCGACATGTTGCCGACCTCGATGTCGAACGGGGCAAAGCGCCTGCGGAAGGTCGCGACATGCTGCCGTGCCAGCACCGTCGTCGGCACCGCAATCGCCACCTGCTTTCCGGAGAGCACCACGGCGGCCGCGGCGCGCAGCGCCACCTCGGTCTTGCCGAACCCGACGTCGCCGCAGATCACCCGGTCCATCGGATGGCCGGATGCGAGATCGTCGAGCACGTCATGGATCGCCTTGGCCTGATCGACCGTCGTGAAGTAGGGAAAGCGCGCGACGAATTTCTCGTAGGCCGAGCCCGGCGGCACCAGCCTGGCAGCCCGCTTCCGCCGGCGCTGGCTGATGTGCTTGGCGAGCACCTTGCCGGCGAGCTGGATCTCGCGCTCGGCCGAGGTGCGCCGCGCCCACCAGGTGCTGCCATCCGCCTTGTCGAGCGCCAGCTTGCCGAGCTCGGTCGAATAGGGCCACATCACGGCAAGATCGGGCGGCGGCACGAGCGCGGCATTGTTGCCTGCGAACACCAGCCTGACCATCTCGCGCATCGCGCCGCCGCCGGTGTTCACGGTCTGCAAGCCATCGAGCACGGCGAGGCCACGCTGGAGGTGAACGACTACCGTGCCCTGCTCCGGCACGTCGGCATGATCGAAGGCCGCGCTCAAGCTGCGCGCCATCGGCTGCGGATGATGGGCCCTGCTGCCGAGCACGTCTGACGCGGTCAGGACGACGACCGGCTTGCGGCCGGGAATGACGAAGCCGGCGTCGAGATCGGCCAGCAGCGCCGCTTCGCCACGTGCGTCGGCCGCCTCCTTCCAGTCCGCGCAGCGCTCCGCCTTCACGCCGCTCATCCGCTCCATGGCGCGCAGATCCTCTTCCTGCGCGGCGACGAAGATCAGGCGTGAGCCCGCCCGGTGCGTCTCCTCGACGAAGGCACGCAGGGCCTTGCGCGACGATGTCAGCTTCGAGAACTCCGGCGTCGGCTGGAATGGCGCCGTCGGCGGCAGCACCTTCATGCCCCTGGTCGCCTGCTTCCAGTCGCGCGTTCCCAGATATTCGCGCTCCCTGTCCGCGCGCGCCCCGGCGTCCTCGATCGTGCCCAGCCAGGCGTCGGCGTGCAGCGGGACGCCGGCATCCGCGATCCATTTGGCGCGCCCGCAATAGTCGAACAGCGTCGCGCGCTTGCCGCGGCCGGCGATGGCGAGCCGCTCCGACATGGGATCGACCAGAAGCTCCCTGGTCTCGAAAATGACCTCGTGCTCGTGCGGGTCGAACGCCACGATCCGGCTGATGGTGCGCCCCGAATGCTCGATCCGGAACGGGCCGAGCGCGCCTGCGGGGAATATCTCGAAGGTCTGCCCGTGGAACAGGGCGCCGCCCGGATAATCCGGCTCGTCCTCCAGATCGTAGCCAAGGGACTCCAGCCGCCCACGAAGCTCGGCTTCCGAGAACGTGCCACCAACCTTCAGGCTGGCGTTGAGGCGGAGCAGGCTCGCCGGCGCGGGCAGGCGCTCCATCACGGCTTCCGCCGTCGAGATCAGAAAGATCGGCTTTTTGGATCTGGCCAGGCGTCGCAGCACGGAGGCGCGCCGGCCCGCGATCTCGTGAGACGGTTCCAGCTGATCGAACGGCAAGGTGTTCAGGCGCGGAAACACCAGGACCTCGCAGGACGGATCGAGGCCATGAATGATGCTACCGAGCCGCTCCGCCCTGTTCTCGCTCTCGGCGAGGAACACCAGGCCGCTGCGGCCGGACAGCTGGTATTGCGCAAGCAGATGCAGCGCCATCATGCCGAGGGGCGACGACGACGAGACGGTCGCGCGCTGCACCGCCCTGCTCTTCGTCGGCGGGCTCTTGCGTGGCGGGTTTTTGCGCGAGCTCTGCTTTGGCGAAATAGTCTTCAGTGACGTCTTCTTCAGCGACGTCCCGGCGGGCGCGTTCTTGCTCCGCGAGAGCTTGTCTCCCGACTTTTTGGCCGGCCGCTTTTTTGTGGAATGCCGCACGTTTATCAGTCTCAAATCGTCAACAGTCATCGATGGCACGCGAGCCGAGCCCGCCCCGATTCGGCGGTCCGTCGCCATGCATATGGGATTTGCCGTGCGAACGCACGCGTTCAGCAGCGTGGATCCGCCCGACACCACGGTGCTCTCGCCATGTTTCGATGAGGCGGTACTGTGATAGACCGGATTGCGGGGCGCGGCGTGATGCGTCGCACGCTGCGGCATCATGGCGGTGCTGTCAAGGACGCGATCATCACACGAATCGCGTCGGCGCGCGCGAGCCCCTCACGAGATTTCGCGGGGCAGCTTCCAGTCAGGACGCGGCTCGCAGATCTCCTCCACCCGCCCGACGTGATATCCGGCCGGGAGAAGCTGGCCGCCCTCCTCATCCGCCACCGGAACGTCGGTGACCAATCCTTCGATCAGCGCAGCCTCCCAAACCTCTTTCTCGGTGGGAAACGGATCGCCGATCTGCTTGTCGCCTTCGAACAGCGCATACATCGGTTTTGCTCCTGCCTGACTGACCCGGAAGGGACGCGCTACGGCCCGCCGGCAACGGAGCCCGCAATCACCATCACCAGATCGCCGAGATCGATCTTGCCGTTGACGACCAGCTCTTCGGAGGAGCGCTCGACCTTCAACGCCTGCGGCCGATTGGCGGCCTGACGCTTCAGCTCACCGACGATGGCTTCCTTGAGTTTTTCTTCCAACATCTGCCGCCCTTTCCGTTATTTGGGATTCGGATCTTCAGGCCCGCGCCGGGCTCATCAAGCCGCCCGTTTCGCGCCAGTCGGACCGCTTTGCCGAGGCGCGCGCGCCACGTTCAGCATCTCGTGCTGAAACCCGCGGTCCCATCAAGTGCAAGGTGCGACGTGGCGTGGCATTCCCTTTGCGCACGTCCGGCACCGTCATTCCCGTTCCTTGACCAGTTGGTGCAATTCGTCCAACCCGGGGCGCCAAGTGCGGTTCCAAACTGCGCGAATAGCAACCAAGCCGCCCTGGCAATGTTGATTTCGGGCACCGCCGGGTGACAACCGGACGCAACGGGGACGATGGACGTGAGGCATTTTTCCGGTTTCTGCCCACGACACCAACGCATCGGTACGCGCTGACATCTGACCTGTTCCCGGCGCGTGCAGCCTCCAAGCCGCGAGAGCTTCAAGCCGCGAGAGCTTCGCATCCTACTCGCGCCAGAACTCCGTCAACTCGTCCGCCGTCACGAGATCGACCTGACCGTGGAAGCGGGTGCGGTACATCGTCATCAGCGCGTCGTGCCCGACATCGGACGAGCTGCACAGCGCGTCCTCGACGATCACGACCCTGAAGCCGAGATCGACCGCGCTCAACACCGTCGAGAGAACGCAGACATCGGTCTCAGCGCCTGACACCACCACCGTGCCTACGCCCTTTTCAACCAGCATGTTCGTCAAGGCTGAATTGCTGAACGCCGAATAGGCCGGCTTGTCGACCACTCGGGCTGGCGGAACAAAGCACGCCAGCGACGGCACGAGATCGAGAGCCGACGACGGCAGACGGCTTCGGGTTGCCTGCCGCCATCGCTGAAAATAGCTCTGCCATTGGCCGGGCCGCTCTTCCGGTGAATGCGGCGTGATGAAGCGCGTGAAAATCGTTCTGGCCTGATGGCGCGAGACGATCGCCGCAATGGTCGGCAAAACCCTTTCCATCCAGGGGGTTTCCCACATCCCTCCCGGCGCAAAAATGTTCTGCATATCGATACAGAGATGAACGGCATGCCGGATCTGGCTTACGGTCGACCTCTCGTCCCTCATGGTCTTCTCTCGGGCATCGCCAGGCAATCAGAACTGTCTGTGACATCAAATTCAGGCCGCAAGTTCCGTTCCTGAGCGGATCACGAAGACGCTCCACAATGATCCTGCGCGGGTCCGTGCAGCTTTCGCAGCAATTCATCAGGATTACCGCACTGCACATTAGGAACCACCGCCGACAGCTCGAATTGTCACGCCACAAATTGGAGGACCCAGCATGGACGGGATCATCTACCTTGTAGGCTTGATCGTGATCATCATGTTCGTCTTATCCTTGTTCGGCCTGCGGTAGGATTGCCATGACAATGGAAACGCCTGTTGCAGCCCATGAGGCAACGATACGCGCGGCTGTCGGGGGCGAACCGTGGGGACTGCAATGGACCCCGATCGTTGCCGGTGCCATTGCAGCGTCAGCGCTTTCGCTCATCATGCTTTCGTTCGCGACGGCTCTCGGTCTCGGCGTCGCCTCGACGGCGCCGACATGGCGGGATGCGTCCTTCGCGCTCTGGTTGCTCTCGGGTATCTATCTGATCTTCCAGGCCCTCATAAGCTTCGGCTGCGGCGGCTATTTCGCGGGGCGTGTCAGAATTCCCTATGTCTCCGCCGCAGAGGATACCGAAAGCCGCGACGGGCTGCATGGCGTTGCCTCATGGGCGCTGGCAGTCCTGATCGGTGCTGTCCTTGTCGCGCTGGTTGCCTGGGCCTCGAACAGGCCGGCATCGGTCACCCAGCCGCCGTCGTCGACCGAACCATCGGTCCTGAGCTACGAACTCGATCATCTGTTTCGCGCACCGCGCCGGCCGCCGAACGTCGACCTGACCGCAGAGCGCGCCGAGGCCGCGCGGATCCTGATGACGTCTTCCAGCCATAACGGCGTTGCGACGGACGACAGGGCCTATCTCATTCAGCAGGTCACTGCTCTGACCGGCCTCGCTGCGCCGGATGCGGAAAGGCGGGTTGACACGACAATCGCCAATGCCAGGAGCGCAATTTCGCGAGCACGCGCGGCAAGCATCATCGTGGCATTTTCTGCCGCCGCGGCGTTGCTGTTCGGCGCCGTCGCGGCCTGGGCCGGAGCTGCCGCCGGTGGGCGACATCGAGACGGTGCGCCCATCTCGGATTGGATGCTTCACTCAAACCGGTGGTCTCGGCGCCGAACGACGGCACCGCGGCCGATGCCCTAGCGGGAGTCCCGCGTGCAGAAACCACGAGAGGCCGAGCCTCGCAAAGACGCTGAACGCGAAACGCAGCGGGCCATCATGCATGACGCCGACCAGACGGATGGTGCAGAACGGGATCTCGTGCACGGCGACGGCGGCACGCTCGGTCTGGCGAAGCCGGACGATCTCAGCCACGACGACTGACGCCAGCCGCCGGCCTCATCAGAGTCCAAAACTCTCGCGCGGTGACAGAGGGACAGCAGGTGATCCGTCATGCGATGAAAGGCGGCGCGGTTGTCGAAGCCGATGCACGGGTGCGGCGACTGCCTTCGTCCGGATCGTTTGAACCAGCTGCCATCCCGCCATTTCGGTCGAATGCTTTTTCGATCAATACCTTGCCATGGTATTGATGACGATGGAGATGCTCAACGAAAATCTCCTCCATGCACGCGCCGACCAACGCCTGGACGCCGCAGCCGCGAAAATGTCTCGCTACGCGAGATCCCCGGGCAAAGTCCCCGCTGCATTCATGGCGGCCAGCCATCCGAAGACGATAGCGGGGCCGATCACCGTGCCGGGCCCGGGATAGGTGCCGCGAAAGATCGAGCATGAATCGGTCCCGGCGGCGTAGAGGCCGGGTATCACCGCTCCGTCGCGCGTCAGAACCCGAGCGGCTGAATCGGTGCGCAAGCCGGCGCTGCCGGCAAGATCGGACGGCCATACGGCGACCGCGTAATACGGCCCGGGACCGATCCGCCGCAGGCAGGGATTGGGCTGGATCAGGGGATCACCGTTGAAGCGGTTCAGCTCGCTCGCGCCCCGGCCGAAATCTTCGTCGACGCCGCGTTCGGCATGGTGATTATATCGCTCGACCGTTTGGACCAGCTGACGGCCGTCGACACCGATCTTGTCGGCCAGGGCCTCGATGGTTGCACCCTTGATCAAATATCGGGCCTTCAGGAACCTGTCCAAATTCCTGGTCCCGGGATGAACCAGGCCGATACCGTAATCCCTGATGAAGAGCCGATCGCAGATCAGGAAGGCCGGCGTTGCCGGCGAGCCGGACGCATGCGGGCGCAACATCGCTTCGACGAAATCGTGGTAGGAATCGGCTTCATTCACGAAGCGGCGGCCCGCCTGATCGACGGCAAGCAGTCCCGGCCTGGCGCGATCGAGCATGATGTGCGGAAACACCGACACATGGCCGTCCGCTTGCGTCATGACCGAGCTCGGCATCCACAGCGCCGGGCTCCCGGGCCCGCTCTCGACGACGGCGTTGGCCCGCTCGGCCGCGAGGATGCCGTCGCCGGTGTTGGACGACGGCGCGAGCGAATAGCGGCGCGCCGCCTCCGGCAACAGCCTCTCGCGAAGCTCGCGGCTCCAGCCGATGCCTCCGGTCGCAAGCACCACGCCCTTGCGGGCACGAACCGCCAACGCCCCGGCTGGAGACGAGACGGCGGCACCAACGACTTCGTCGCCGACGATGATGAGCTCCCTCAGCTCCGTTTGGTAGCGCAGGCGGACGCCGGCGCGGCGGATGCTGTCGAACAGTCTTGCGACGAGAGCGTTGCCCATGAGCAGGCGTGTTCCGCGCCGGTAGCGAAACCGATCCAGCGCATGCCGGACGAGGATGCCGATGACGTGCCGGAGATTCGACCAGGTCCGCAATGGCGCGAGCAGCGCGGGAATATCCTGCTTTCCGACCATCATGCCACCGAGAATCATGAATTCCCGGCGTGGCGGCCTGATGTGGGCAAAGTCGTCCCCCAGCTCGCGGCCGTCGAACGGAACGGCGCCCAGCGCGCGACCGCCCGTCGCTGCTCCAGGAAGGTCTCTGTAGTCGGGATGCACCGGCGGCGCCGTAAACCGCACACTCGACTTCCGTTCGAGATAGTCGAGCACGACGGGCCCGGCCTTGAGGAACGTATCCAATCGCTCGTCAATCGCGCGCTCGCCCAGCAGCGCCGCAAGATAGATCCGCGCCGCTTCGACCGAGTCGGGCATCCCCGCGCGCCGGCTCTGGCTGCTTCCGGGAATCCAGACAGTGCCGGCCGAGGTTGCGGTCGTGCCGCCCACCATGTCCGACTTCTCGCAGAGCAGGACATCGAGCCCTTCGAGCGCGCCCACCAGGGCTGCCGTCATCCCGGCCGCCCCGGCTCCGATCACGAGGAGATCGGTCTCGACGTCCCACGAGCGCTCAACACCCGGCATCCGAAGTCACCATGGTGGTCGGAACCTTGATGCTATCGTCACATCGTCCGGCATCGCCGCGCACGAGCCCAACGACGCAAGCGAGAATGCCGTCATCATCCGAAATCCGCAATGCGGGCGTCGAGCGAAAACATCGCGTGATAGATTTCCGGATCGCTGGCACGGCTCAAGACATCCGGCGCGATCTCGGCAGCCTTGCGGAACGCAGCCTGCAAGGACGCCACGTCGAGCGCCTCGATGATCAGTAGCCCCGCGAAGAAACCCTCGTTGCTCCGCATGCCCTTTTCAGCCGTCGGCACCGACGTCCGCGCCTCGTCGGTCGCTCCGATCTGCACGGCCGCGACCCCGTCGCCTGCAGCGAGCGCCCCGGCCAGCTTTTGCGGATCGCCAGGCAACGTCTCGATCCGCAGCGCCATGATCGTGGCTCCCTCGCCTCGCCCCGCGCGCGCGACCATGACGCCCCCGCCCCGCATGAAATTGCCGAGTTTCGGCATGATGCGTTGCGACCACGGCGTCGGCGCGTTGAGGCGCGCGAGATAAGCCTCGCCGTCAAGGACCTCGGGTGCATCAAGCTCGTACAGGATGAAGAAGCGATTGATGTCGTCCCGTGCCGCGCGAAAAACCCGCGATGCCAGAAAGCCCCTGGTCGTGACGCGCTCGGTGGTGTGCTCGCGGGTCAGCCAGTGCCGGTAATCGGTGAGATCGTGCGCCTCGACGTCGCTCCAGATGGCAAGAAATCCCGCTCCGCGCATGGCGTTCTCCTTCAGCTTAGGTCTTGAGCCCGTGAAGGGCCGGCGGGATCGTGTCAGGCAATTGCCCGAGCTTCTGGACGGCCGCCAGCATCGCGGCGAGATAGCCGTAGGGGCCGAGGCCGCAGATGACCGACGTGCAGGCACCCGACGTGATGGAGTGGCGGTGCAGCTCGTCGCGGGCATGGATGTTCGAGATGTGCAGCTCGATCTTGATCCCCTCGAAGATCTTGAGCGCGTCGATCAGCGCGATCGACGTGAAGGAATAGCCCGCCGGGTTGATGATGATCGCATCCGCGTTGCCGTGCGCGGACTGGATCAGGCCGACAAGCTCGCCCTCCATGTTGGACTGGTGGAACGCGATCGAGACGCCGAGCTGGCCGGCGAGCGCCTCGCAGCTGGCCTCGATCTCCTTCAGCGTCGTCCGGCCGTAGATATGCGGCTCCCTGATGCCGAGAAAGTTGAGATTGGGTCCGTTGAGGATCATGATTTTCGCGGCCATTGTCTTCTCCTTGCATTGTGTCCGATACGACTAGCCGCCGAACCATTTTGCCGGGATCGTCACCAGTCCCGGAAACAATACCATCGCGAACAGGACGATCAGCTGCGCGATCATGAAGGGCCAGACGCCCTTGACGATGTCCTCCATGCTGATCCTGGAGACGCCGCAGACGACGTTGAGCACGATGCCCACCGGCGGCGTGATCAGGCCGATGGCGTTGTTGATGATGAAGAGGACGCCGAAATAGACGGGGTCGATGCCCGCCGCCTTGATGATCGGCGTCAGGATCGGCGTGAGAATGAGGATCGTCGGCGTCATGTCGAGCGCCGTCCCCACGATGACAACCACGACCATGATCGCGAGCATCAGCAGCGTGTTGTTGCCCATGAAGGGCTTCAGCAGGGTCACGACCTGTGCGGATATCTCGGACACGGTGATGAGCCAGGACGATACCAGCGCCGCGGCGACCAGGAACATGACGATGCTCGTCGTCACGGCAGAGGAGACGAAGATCGCGTAGAGCTGCGACAGTTTCAGCTCCCGGTAGATGCAGGTCGCCACGAACAGGGAGTAGACGGCGACCACCACCGCGGCCTCGGTCGGCGTGAAGATGCCGAAACGCAGGCCGACCACGATGATGAGCGGCAACATCAGCGCCCAGAACCCGTCGACCACGGCCTTGACGATCTCGGACCACGAGGCCCGCGGCGGCGGCGTCAGGTTCTCTTTCCGCACCACCCACGCCCACGCCATGCAGAGCCCCGCGCCGAGCAGCAGCCCGGGCACGATGCCGGCCAGAAACAGCTTCGAGATCGAGACGCCGGCTGCGACGCCGAAGATGACGAAGCCGATGCTGGGCGGGATGACGGGGGCAATGATGCCGCCCGCGGCCACGAGGCCCGCCGCATAGGACTTCTTGTGCCCCGCCGCCACCATCATGGGCACCAGCAGGGCCGCAAGCGCCGCTGCATCGGCTGGCGCC
>NZ_AKIY01000270.1 GCF_000282615.1 Bradyrhizobium sp. YR681
CGCTGCGGCAGGCCGCCGATCATCTCGAGCGCTCGGGCTATCGCGTCAGCGAAGTCGAGGTGCCCGACATCAACGGCGTCTGGCAGACCTGGTGCGACATCATCACCAACGAGACGATGGTGATGCAGGAGGCCGCGATGCTGAAGGTCACGTCCGAGGACTTCCACAAGGCCTGGGGCGGCATGAAGACCAAGGCCAATGTGCTCGACCTCAAGGCCTGGATGCAGGCGACGGCCGCGCGTAACGGCCATATCCGCGCCTGGCAGCTGTTCTTCGAGGAATATCCCGTCGTGCTGGCGCCGACCACGGTGAAGCCGACGCCGGGGCCGCGCGAGGACACCATCAGCGCTGAGCGCGTGAAGGAGATCTTCTGGGGCGAGATCCGCTTCATCTCCGCGATCAACGTCCTCGGCCTGCCCGGCGCGGTGGTGCCGGTGGCCGTTCACGAGGGCAAGCCGATCGGCGTGCAGCTGATCGCCGGGCGCTATCGCGAGGATCTCGCGCTCGATGCCGCTGCGGCGATCGAGAAGCGTGCCGGCGTGCTCGTCCATCGTCTCTGGGAGACGATGGCCTGATTCCGTGTCCAAATACCCACTCAAAGATCCACGCCCAAGGCTTCGCGCGTCGCGCGCGAGGCCGGCTCGGCAGGCCGGTCAGTTCGTCAGATGCGAGGCGGCAATCGCCTTCTGGAACAGCGCGTTCAGCGCATCGGTGATGCTCGAATCGCTCGAGACCTCGTAATAATAGCCCGACGTCGCACAGGACTGCATCTTGGTCGCGATCGAGCTGCGCCATGGCGAGATGTAGGTATTGTACCAGCTGTTGTTGGTGATCGCGAGATAGGTGGTGTAGAGCACCGCGATCTTGACGCCGCGCGCCTTGATGGTGTCGCAGATCGTCGTCGTGAGCGGCTCCTGGCATCGCCCCGACGAGCTGATCACGGTCTTGCTGCAGGTCGACGGATAATAGTAGTCGGCGACGCCGTCCGAGACGAAGAACAGCCATTTCTGCGGCGAGGACGAAGAGCCGTCGCCGGGCGCCGGGATTGTGGTGTTCATCGACGTCAATGTGCCGTCGAAATCCGTGCACATGTCGTTGTTGTAGTTGGTGTAGGGAATCGTCATCAGGTCGACGCCGGCAACCGCCGTCTTCACGGAGGAAAGGCTCGAAGAGAGCGCGGAGATCGTGGTCAGGCCGATCGAGCTGCAATCGCTGCCCATGGTGTAGACTGCCATCCGGTACTGGTTGCTGACGAGCTGGCTCGCGGTCGCCGTGTCCGTCAACGACTGCGTTGCGTCGCGCACCAGGTCGATCCGCATCTTGATCCCGAGATTCTTCGCGATCGAGTAATAGCTGTTGGTCTGGAGCGTCTTCTTCGAGCTCGACGTGTATGTATCGTGGCAGGCGAAGGCACAACTGTCCGACGTCGCGTTCTGCAGCGCTGTCATGTCGGCGGTGGTGGCGCCGAGCCCCTGCGACGGCGAGTTGTCCAGCAACACGTAGAAGTCGATATAGGCCGGCAGCGAGGCCGCGGCGCTCGAGGTGGCCGAAACCGCGATGGTCTTGTAGCCCAGGATTCCCATGAAATAGGTCGTCACGGTCGACGTCGCCGTTCCCGTGGCGGTGCGGGTGGTGACGCTGTCGCTGACATTGATGGTCACCGAGCTCGTCGTCAGGCCGAGTGCGGACATCTGTCCGGTGAAGGTGTTGATGGCGTCGCTCTGCGCGGCCGATGCGCTCTTTGTGATTTCGCTCTTGGCGGTAGCGACCAGCACCGCCGTGTCGAGCGCAGCCATCACTTTCGTTCTCGCCCGCGCAGCGAGCGAGTAGTCGACGGCGGCACCGACAAAGGACAGCAGCGGTACCAGCGCCAGCGCAAAGATGATGGCGATGTTGCCATTTCGGTCGGAAGCGAAACGCGAGAGCAGGCGATGAGCATTCCCGGCTGCAGAAATCAAGCAAACGCATCCCTAAACGAAAGCGATGCGCGGACGCTAACATTGCGGAACTTACGCAAGGGTTGACCGCGACGTGTACACGCGTGTCCGCAGCGTTACGGTCGGTGTCGCTCGCATGCGACAAACGTCTAGAAAAACAGGTGATTTCGTGCGCGGAGCGAAGCAAACCCCGTAGTATTCCGGGGCGAGACGAGCCTGTGCGACGATCCCCGCCGACACGGATCGTCTCGCTATCGGCCCAGGGCATTTGCCGGACCTTGCGGCGTGGAGAGAGATGCGTAATCCGGCGCGCGGAGCGCGCCACCGTTTCCCCCGAGCGGGAGAAGGCAAGGGCGACGCGAACTGCGGCCGCAGGCCCGCGCCAATTCGTTAATGCAATTTGACTCGAATTTTAGGCAATTCACCAACAATCGTTAGGGTTACTTCCTCGATCTCTAGACGAATTATTGCCCGCTTTACCACCCGCCTCTAACACGGGGACGGCGGACAACGCACATGCCTCATACAGGCCAATAAGTGCGGCCCGCTCCACGCGGAGGTGGCACGATGCGCAACGAAACGATCGCTATTCACGCCGGTTACGAGCCCGAAGCCACCACGCACGCGGTTGCGGTGCCGATCTACCAGACCGCGGCCTACGCCTTCGACAGCGCCGATCACGGCGCGGCGCTCTTCAATCTGGAGGCCGAAGGTTACCGCTACAGCCGCATCGCCAATCCGACCAGTGCGGTGCTGGAGAAGCGTATCGCCCAGCTTGAAGGCGGCGTCGGTGCGCTCGCGGTTGCGACCGGGCAGGCTGCGCTGCATTTCGCCTTCGTCAATGTCGCCGACCATGGCGGCAACATCGTCTCCGTGCCGCAGCTCTACGGCACCACGCACACGCTGCTCTCGCACATCCTGCCGCGCCAGGGCATCACCGGCCGCTTCGCCGAGAGCGACAAGCCCGAAGCGATCGAAAAACTGATCGACGAGAACACCCGCGCCGTCTTCGCCGAGACCATCGGTAATCCCGCCGGCAATGTCTGCGACATCGAGGCACTGGCGAAGATCGCGCATGCCAACGGCGTGCCGCTGATCGTCGACAATACGGTCGCAACCCCCATCCTGCTCAAGCCGTTCGATTACGGCGCCGACATCGCCGTGCATTCGCTGACCAAGTTCCTGGGCGGACACGGCACCACGCTCGGCGGCGCCATCGTCGATTCCGGAAACTTTCCCTGGGCGAACCATGCCGACCGCTTTCCCGCCTACAACAAGCCGGACGCCTCCTATCACGGGCTCGTCTATGCCGAGCGCTTCGGCAAGACCGCCTATATCGAGCGCGCGCGCAGCGTCTATCAGCGCACCATGGGCTCGGTGCTGTCGCCCTTCAACGCCTTCCTGCTGCTGCAGGGCATCGAGACCGTGGCGCTGCGCATGGAGCGGCACTGCGAGAATGCCCGCAAGGTCGCCGAATTTCTGCGCAAAGATCCGCGCGTGGCCTGGGTCAACTACACGGGCTTCCCGGACAGCCCCTATTATCCGCTCGTCCAGAAATATCTCGACGGCAACGCCTCCTCGCTGTTCACCTTTGGCATCAAGGGCGGCATGGAAGCCGGCAAGACCTTCTATGATGCGCTGAAGCTGATCACGCGCCTCGTCAATATCGGCGATGCCAAGTCGCTGGCCTGCCATCCGGCCTCGACCACGCACCGGCAGATGTCGGCCGAGCAGCAGCGCGCCGCCGGCGTGCTGCCGGAGACGATTCGCCTTTCGATCGGCATCGAGCATGCTGCCGATATCATCGAGGACATCGACCAGGCGCTGGAAAAGGCCTGCGCGTCGGCGCGCCTCCAGGCGGCGGAGTAGGCGCCGGGGCCGATGAGCATCTTGATCGACAGAGATCAAGGTATTTCAAGCCCGGCCCTGGTTCCGGCCGAGGGCGATCTCGCGCGCGATCATGCCGGCGCCGAGCTGACCATCGGGTTGATCAACAACATGCCGGATACGGCGCTGAAGGCGACCGAGCGGCAGTTCATGAAGCTGCTCCAGGCCGCCGCGGGCCCGCGCCGCATCCGCTTCCATTGCTTCTCGCTGCCCTCGGTGAGGCGCTCGCCGGAGGCGAAATGGCATGTCGAGAGCGAATATTCGGATCTTTCCGATCTCAAGCACCAGAAGTTCGACGGGCTGATCGTGACCGGCGCCGAGCCGGTCGCGCCAGAGCTCGACCAGGAGCCGTATTGGCGCGATCTTACCGATCTGATCGATTGGGCGAAAACCAACACCCGCTCGACGATCTGGTCATGCCTCGCCGCGCATGCCGCGGTGCTGCATCTGGACGGCATCGAGCGGCGACGACTGCCGGCCAAATGTCACGGCATCTTCGATTGCGAGGCCGTGACGGACGATTCCCTGACGCGCGGGGCGCCTGCACCGCTCAAGGTCTCGCATTCGCGCCTGAACGAGATCGTCGAGAGCGACCTCGTTACGGCCGGATATCAGGTCCTGACACGTTCGGCGCTCGCCGGCGTCGACGTCTTCACGCGCCAATATGCCAGCCGCTTCGTGTTCTTCCAGGGCCACCCGGAATATGACGCGCTGTCGCTTCAGCGCGAATATCTGCGCGATATCGGCCGTTACCTCGCACGGGAGCGCGACATTTATCCGCACCTGCCCGTGAGCTATTTTGACGCAGCGACGGAAGAGAAACTGGCGCGTTTCGAGAAGCAGGTCAGGCACCAGCGCCATCCGGCGCTCAGCAACGAACTGCCTGCGCTGAATTTGCGTGCCGATATCGCCGCCGGCAGTGCGGCGGCGGCGCTGTTCCGCAACTGGCTGCAATATCTCGGCGCTGACGCCGATACGTCCGTCCTGGCGCGCTAGCCCGCGGATCTTGGTTCCGTGTTAGGATTACCCAAGCGTTAAGCTTGCTTCAGGCAGCGCACGAATGTTTCAGTAGGGACATACGGAATCACGGGACATGCGATCGTGTGGTCGGCACTCCAGGGACGCGTGAGCAATCGGCTGGCCCGGCACTTCCGTGCCGCGCCGCACCGCTTGCCTGCGCATGCGCCGATGGTGAGCTTCACCTTCGACGATGCTCCCGATAGCGCCGCCGGCGAAGGCGCCTCGCTGCTTGAAGCGCATGGCGGTCGCGGCACCTATTACATCGCCGGCAGCCTGATCGACCGGCCGTCCGATCACTGGCATGGCCTGTCGAACGACGCGATCGTGCGGCTGCACCGTGCCGGTCACGAGATCGCCTGCCACACTTTCTCGCACCAGAGCGCGGTCAATCTCGACGAGGCCGCCATGGCGCGCGAGATCGAGCGGAATCGCAGCCATTTTTGCGGCATCGATTCCTCGATCCGGCTCGAGAATTTCGCCTACCCGTACGGCCTCGCCTCGGTCTGGCGCAAGCCGCAGCTCGCGAAAGCCTTCCGCTCGGCGCGTGGCATCCTGCCAGGTGTCAACCGCGACGTCATCGACCTCCAGTTCCTGCGCGCTTCCCCGCTGGTCGATTGCGAGATCGATATTGCGGGCGTCGATCGCTATTTCGACGAGGCGGCCCGGAGCGGCGGATGGCTCATCTTCTACGGCCACGACGTCGCGAACGCGCCGAGCCCCTATGGCTGCACGCCGCATTTGATGCGCCATGCGCTGGAGGCCGCGGGGAAGCGCAACATGCCGATCGTGACGGTCGCGGAAGCGTTGCGACGGATCGGGGCGTAGCCGGTCTTGTCCTTCTTCCCTTGTGGTCGAGGGGGGAAGACCGGTGCAAGCTCAGCAAACAGTCTTGCCACGCCGCCGTCGCCATGCGACTGGCCTTGTGTCCAATCTCACGGCCGTGGTTCCTGCTCGCCCATGAACGCCCCATCCACCGCCCCGCTGCCCGCGCCGGCCAACGGCCGCGATGCGCTGTCGGTGCTGCATTCGGTGTTCGGCCTGCCGGGGTTCCGCGGCGCGCAGGGCGAGATCATCCGGCACGTCACCGACGGCGGCAATTGCCTGGTGTTGATGCCGACCGGCGGCGGCAAGTCATTGTGCTACCAGCTGCCGTCACTGCTGCGCGAGGGCTGCGGCATCGTGGTCTCGCCCCTGATCGCGCTGATGCGCGACCAGGTTGCCGGCCTGATCGAAGCCGGCGTCAACGCGGCGGCGCTGAACTCGTCCTTGACGTTCCAGGAAGCCTCCGACATCGAGCGGCGCCTGATCGCGGGCGATCTCGACCTGCTCTATGTCGCGCCGGAACGCCTGGTCACGCCGCGCTGCCTGTCGATGCTGGCGCAGGCCAAGGTGGCGCTGTTCGCGATCGACGAGGCGCATTGCGTCTCGCAATGGGGCCATGATTTCCGCCCCGAATATGTCGGCCTTTCCATCATCGCCGAACGCTTTCCCGACGTGCCGCGCATCGCGCTGACCGCGACCGCCGACGAACTGACGCGGAAAGAGATCGTCGAGCGGCTCCAGCTGACTGGTTCCCCGCAATTTGTCTCCAGCTTCGACCGCCCCAACATTCGCTACGAGATCGTCGACAAGCGCAATGCGGTGTCGCAGCTGAAAGACTTCATCCGGGAGCGCCATGCCGGCGATGCCGGTGTGGTCTATTGCCTCTCCCGCAACAGGGTCGAGGAAGTGGCCGCCGCGCTCGACGAGGCCGGCATTGCCGCGCTGCCCTACCATGCCGGGCTCGACAGCAACGTGCGCTCGCGCAACCAGGACCGTTTCCTCAACGAGGACGGCATCGTCATCGTCGCCACCATCGCCTTCGGCATGGGCATCGACAAGCCCGACGTGCGCTTCGTCGCCCATCTCGACCTGCCCAAGAGCATCGAGGCCTATTACCAGGAGACGGGGCGCGCCGGCCGCGACGGCAAGCCATCGGCGGCCTGGATGGCCTATGGTCTGTCCGACATCGTGCAGCAGCGCCGCATGATCGACGAATCCAGCGGCTCCGACGATTTCAAGCGCGTCTCGATCCGCAAGCTCGACGCGCTGGTTGGCCTCGCCGAGACCGCGCAGTGCCGGCGCAAGCGGCTGCTCGGCTATTTCGGCGAGAATGCCCACGGCGAGACCTGCGGCAATTGCGACAATTGCCTGACGCCGCCGAAGATGCGCGACGGCAAGGTGCTGGCGCAGAAGCTGCTGTCCTGCGCCTATCGCACCGGCCAGCGCTTCGGCGCGATGCACCTGATCGACGTGCTGATCGGGCGCCTGACCGAGAAGGTGACGCAGTTCGGCCATGACAAGCTGTCGGTGTTCGGCATCGGGCGCGAACTCAACGAGAAGCAGTGGCGCACCGTACTGCGGCAGCTGGTGGCGATGGGGTATTTGCAGAGCGACAGCGAGGCTTATGGCGCGCTGAAGCTGACGGAGACCGCGCGCGGCGTGCTACGCGGCGAGACCGAAGTGTGGCTGCGCGAGGAGGCGCCCGGCACCCGCATCCGGTCCAGCCGCGCAAAATCCCGCCGCGGCGACCTCGCGCCCGCCGCGAACGCGCCGCAAGGCGATGTAGATCCCGAGTTGCGCGCGCGGTTGCGCTCCTGGCGCTCGGACATCGCGCGCGAACGCGGCGTGCCGGCCTATGTGGTGCTGCACGATGCCACCATCGACGGTATCGTCCGGGCCTGGCCGACCACGCTCGACGAGCTCCGCAACGTTCCGGGCATCGGCGACAAGAAGCTCGAGCACTATGGGGACGAGCTGCTGCAGATCGTCAGGACGCGATAAGCGTCCCGGCCGTAGCCCGGATGGAGCGCAGCGCAATCCGGGGCAGTCTTTCCGTATGATGCGAGTCCCGGATTACGCTGCGCTCCATCCGGGCTACAAATCTCACCCGTTCCGGAACGCGTAGCCGTAGCCGTTCAGCGCGGGCGCGCCGCCGAGGTGGGCGTAAAGGACTTTCGCGCCCTTCTCGAAATAGCCCTTCTGCGTAAGGTCGATCAGGCCCTGCATCGACTTGCCCTCATAGACGGGGTCGGTGATCATGGCTTCGAGACGCGCGGTGAGGCGGATCGCCTCCTTGGTCTCTTCCGACGGCACGCCATAGGCCGGATACGCATAGTCCTCGATCAGCACAACGTCGTCCGCGACGATATCCTGGCCGAGCTCGACGAGCTTTGCCGTGTTCTGCGCGATCGAGAGCACTTGCGCCTTGGTCTGCGCCGGAGTGAACGAGCCGTCGATACCGATCACCTTGCGGGCGCGGCCGTCGGCGGCGAAGCCGACCAGCATGCCGGCATGGGTCGAGCCGGTGACGGTGCAGACGATGATGTAGTCGAACTTGAAGCCGAGCTCGGCTTCCTGCTTGCGCACCTCCTCGGCGAAGCCGACATAGCCAAGCCCGCCATATTTGTGCACGGAAGCGCCGGCGGGAATCGCGTAGGGCTTGCCGCCCGCCGCCTTCACTTCCTCGATCGCCTGCTCCCAGCTCCTGCGGATGCCGATGTCAAAACCGTCGTCGACCAGGCGCACGTCGGCGCCCATGATGCGCGAGAGCATGATGTTGCCGACGCGGTCATAGACGGCATCCTCGTGCGGCACCCAGGCTTCCTGCACCAGGCGGCACTTCATGCCGATCTTGGCGGCGACGGCCGCAATCATGCGGGTGTGGTTGGACTGCACGCCGCCGATCGACACCAGCGTGTCGGCGTTCGAGGCAATCGCATCGGGGATGATGTATTCGAGCTTGCGCAGCTTGTTGCCGCCATAGGCGAGGCCGGAGTTGCAGTCCTCGCGCTTGGCATAGATCTCGACCTTGCCGCCAAGATGCTTCGACAGCCGCTCCAGCTTCTCGATGGGCGTCGGGCCGAAGGTCAGCGGGTAGCGCGCGAATTTTTCCAGCATGGTCAGGTCATCCCGATTGAGGTGTTGGTGTCTGCGATGTGGCTAGCATTGCTGCGGGAAAATGTGCTCTCAAATATTGCGGGCATGTTGCGTGTGTTCTTGCGCTATTTCGGTCAATAGACCATATTTCTTTCGCTCTAGTCATAATTTATGGAAGCTTCTTCCATGGCGTCCCGGCTCGACCGCACCGACCTTAAGATCCTGAGATTGCTGCAAAATAACGGCCGGCTGAGCAATGCCGAGTTGGCTGGAACCGTCGCGATCAGCCCTGCCACCTGCCATCGTCGCACCCAGCGCCTGTTCGAGGACGGGTTCATCGCCGCTGTGCGCGCCATGGTGGCCCCGAAGAAGGTGGCGAAGGGGACGCTGGTCATGGTCGGCGTCGTGCTCGACCGTTCGACGCCGGAGAGCTTTGCCATCTTCGAGCAGGCCATCGCGAAACTGAAGTTCGTGCTCGACTGCCACCTCGTCGCCGGGGACTTCGACTATTTCCTGAAAATCCGCGTCGGCGATATGGAGGATTTCAACCGCATCCACGGCGAGCAGCTGATCGCGCTACCGGGCGTGCGCCAGACCCGCACTTTCTTCGTGATGAAGGAGGTCGTTGACAACGCGCCGCTGGAGTTTTGAGCGCGAGCACTTGATGCACGAGACGCATCATGAGAGATTCAGGCGATGCAGACATTCCCCTTCCGCCACCTCAACCCGGCCGGGCCGGCCTTTCGGCGCGGCTGGGTCGACGAAGCCGTTGCCGCGATCGAGGCCGACCAGTGCCGCACGGCCGACACGCACCTGATCCGGCTGATCGTGCCGGCGCTCTCAGGCATCGACATCTACCTGAAGGACGAGTCCACGCATCCGACCGGCAGCCTGAAGCATCGGCTGGCGCGCTCGCTGTTCCTCTACGCGCTCTGCAACGGCCATATCCGCGAGGGCACGCCCGTCGTCGAGGCGTCGTCGGGCTCGACCGCGGTGTCGGAAGCCTATTTCGCGCAGATGATCGGCGTGCCCTTCTATGCCGTGATGCCGCGCACCACCTCGGCGGAGAAGATCGCCGCGATCGAGCATTATGGCGGCAATTGCCATTTGATCGACGACGGCCGCGCGCTCTATGCGGAGGCCGCCGCGCTCGCCGCCCGATTGAACGGCCACTACATGGACCAGTTCACCTTTGCCGAGCGCGCCACCGACTGGCGCGGCAACAACAACATCGCCGAATCGATCTTCTCGCAATTGCAGGGCGAGCCGCGCCCGTTGCCGGACTGGATCGTGATGGGCGCAGGCACTGGTGGCACGTCGGCCACCATCGGACGCTATTTGCGCTATCGCCAGTATCCGACACGGCTGTGCGTCGCCGACGTCGAGCATTCCGCTTTCTTCGACTGCTTTCGCACCCAGGACCGCTCCCACGTTTGCGACCGCCCGTCGCTGATCGAAGGCGTCGGCCGTCCGCGTTGCGAGCCGTCTTTCGTGCCGGGCGTGGTCGACCGCATGATGAAGATCCCGGACGCGGCCACGGTCGCGGCGATGAATTTGCTGTCGCGCCGGCTGCGCCGCGCGGTCGGCGGCTCCACCGGCACCAACTTTCTGGCACTGTGCCGCCTCGCATCCGAGATGCGACAGGCAAATGTAACGGGGTCGCTGGTGACGCTGATCTGCGATTCCGGCGAGCGCTACCGGCAGACCTATTATGATCCCGCATGGTTGAAAGCGCGCGGTCTCGATCCCGCGCCGTTCGAGGCGGCCCTGTCGTCGTTCCTCGACAGCGGGCAGCCATTGGCGCTCGACGTCGACGACGTCGTCAATCCGCAGAGAAACATTGGGGCCTGACAGCTGACGTCTCCGTGCGATTTGGAAAATGGCACGGTCGTCACGGCAACTTCACTTGCCTTGCACACGCATGCAGGTGACGGTTGCGTCTTCTCAACGAGGAGATCCTGCCGTGCGCCTTCCCATTCTCGAACCCAAAGACCTGAGTGCTGAACAGAAGCCGCTCTATGACGACATGCGAGCCGGCATCAAGGACCACTTCAAGGGTTTTGTGAACATGCGCGACGACGGCGCGCTGCTCGGGCCCTGGAATCCCTGGATTCGCGAGCCGCGCTTCGGCAAGCCGGTGTGGGAGCTGGTCAAGGCGATCGCGTCGAACCCGCTGCTGCCGGGCCCGGTGCGCGAGGTCGCGATCCTCGTCACCGGCTCGCATTTCCGTTCCGGCTACGAGCTCTATGCCCATGTGCTGGTTGCCGAGCAGCGCGGCCTCTCCGACGAGAAGCTTGCGACCATCGTCGCCGGCCAGCGGCCGGTCGATCTCACCAGGCAGGAGGCCGTCGCCTATGACGTCGCATCGGCGCTGGTGAGCGGCGGCGTGCTGCCGGAGCTGACCTATCGTGCGGCGGTGAAGGAGTTCGGCGAGCACGGCGCGGCCGAGCTGTCCTATCTCGTCGGCGTCTATTGCATGGTCTCGGTCACGCTCAACACGTTCGACGTGCCGGTGCCGGAGTAGACGCGGCTCCGACGATCACTCTGCCGCCTTGCTTGCAGGCGGCGGGGCCACCCAGGCGGTGCAGCGATTGCGGCCTTCGGCCTTGGCCTGATAGAGCGCGTGATCCGCCGCGCCCATGAGGGCATCTATGCCGGACATGCTGACGGTGGCTTCTGCAATGCCGATACTGACCGTGACACCGAACCCCACCTGATCCGCGTTCAGTCTGATCGCCATCACGCCTTTTCGGATGCGTTCGGCAACGATCCTGGCGCGGGACAGGCTGGTTTCCGGCAGAAGAACCGCGAATTCCTCGCCGCCGAGGCGGCCGACCAGATCGGACTTGCGTTTGCCATCGATGCAGGCCGCCGCGACCGCCTTGATCGCTTCGTCGCCAACCGCGTGTCCGTAGCGGTCGTTGACCGACTTGAAGTGGTCAATGTCGAGCATCAGCACCGAGACGGAACGGTAGTAGCGCTGGAAGCGGCTCCATTCCGCAGCGAGAGAGTCGAGGAAGTGACGGCGATTGTAGAGACCCGTCAGAGAATCGGTGGTCGCGAGCCGCTCCAGCATATTGGCCTTGTTGGTGAGATCGGTGATGTCGACATAGGTCAGCATGCGGCCGCCGTTCGACATCGTGCTGCAATGGGCCCTGATGCGCCGCCCGTCCGGCGTCTGAAGGTCACGCACGTGATCACCGGCCTTGACCTCGGCGACGCGCTTGGCGGGAAATTTCGTCACTTCGTTGGCTGGGAGTTCCGGCGCGCTCGCGCGCTGCGCCCGGCTCACCAGCGATGCATAGGTCGGGTGCCCCTCCGCTTCCTGCTCGCTCACCTCCCAGAACCGGCGCATCCGCCGGTTCATGAAGCTGGCATTGAGATCGCGGTCCAGCAACAGCACGCCATCCTCGACATTCTCGAGCGCGTCGCGCAGCAATTTCAGCTCGTCGGAATAGCGAACGATGTCGGTGACGGGGGTATAGGTCAGCATCCGCCCGCCATCCGGCAGCGAGGTGCATTGCATGCGCACGACATCGCCGCCCGAGCGGCGCAGGTCGCGCGGCGAGGCGTCACCCGCCTGCACGTGACGGACGCGCTCGGCCACATAGGCCTCCAGGTCGGCCTCAGGGACCTCGTAGGCCAGAGTATCGCGGCCGTGGTGCATCAGCGTCGCGAAAGACGGATTGCTGTTGGCGACTTCATCGGGCAACAGCCACATCCGCCGGAATGCGCGGTTGATCAACTGCGCGCGGAGATTGGCATCCAGCAGCACGATGCCGAGCGGAACGAAATCGAGTGCCGCGCGAAGCGCGAGCATCTGTCCGCGCATCAGCGAGTCGGCCCGTCGCTCCTGCTCGTCCGCGGCTTTGGGTTCGACGTGATCCTCTGCCCCGAGCGCAACTCCGACCTGACGGTCCGACCGCCACAACACGCGGCAGGACAGGATCTCCTGAGCTGCGAGCCTGAGCTGGAACCGTTCGGGCACGCCGAGACTGCTCTGCATCTCCAGCGTCGCGCCATCCTCGGACATCCGGCGCACGACGCAATCGATGGTCGACTGACCGAAGTTGAAGATGATCTTGCCGGCGAGGAACGTCCGTCCCGATACCAAGCGGGGCATTCCCAACCTCCCAGGCGAAACCGGCCCAGTCTGTCGCAAGCTTCTTGCCGGAAGGTAACGCGGTGAGCGATCTCGCAAGAGGGCTAAAAATCCGTTCACCATCCGGATATCGCCCGCGCCCGCGCCGAAAAGCGAAAAGTCCTTGTGAATTCAAGGACAGGGGGAGGCGGCCTTGGATCGGTTGCCGCAAGAATGCGGAAGCTGCGCTTTACCGAAAATCCACCACGACACCGGTCAGTTGCGCACGGCGTAGAGCGGCGTGCGCAGCGTCACCTGGTAGGACGGCTTCGGCATCCATGCGATCTGTGCGGTGATGCCGAACAGGCGATTGTCGTTGTCGTCCATGCGGTCGAGGTCGAGCCGCAGGATCGGTTGGGTGAAGGCCTCCGCCAGCGTCCGGCCCGCGAACTGCGCGCCGCCGAACGACTGCATGCCGAGGCGCCCGGTGAACTTCCAGTTGCTCGGCCATTGGTAATAACCGCCGGCATAGAGGATCGTGTTCGGCCTGATGCTGGCGAGCGGGCTGGCGATGATGGTGGTGGTGTGCTGCATGCCGGCCAGCCAGCCCCGCGTCTCGTCCTCGTCGAGCGCGTAGTCGAATTCCAGGATGTTGTTGAACGAGTTCGTCATGCCCGGCTCGTTCGGTACGGACTGCGTCAGGGTCGATTGCAGCGTGATGGTCGGGATTCTTCCGCCGTTCTGCTGATGGAGATCGGCTTGCACGCCGATGTTCCAGCTCGTGATGTCGAACGACGACCAGCCGCCGCCGGCGTCGATGGTCGAGCCGGACACGCCGCCATAGAGCGATACGCGGTCGCTGACATCCACGGTCAGCGGCAAATCGACCGCGATCGATTTCGCAGCCGGCAAACCGCCCGGCAGCGTGGCGCCTCGCCGCGCCGCCACGGCTTCGAACGCGGCAGACAGCGAGGTGTTGCCGAAGCCGAGTCCGAGCGTGCCTGCCGGGATCGTCGCATAACTCGTGCGGAGATCGAGATAGATGTTTGGCGCGGCCGGTTTCGCCGGTCCGCCTTCCTCCTCGTCGGCGGCAGAGGCGGCGCCCGCCGACACCTCCAGACAAAGCAGTCCCGTCGCAGCAGCGCGCAAAGCCTGGAGACGCGATGGGCGATGATGGGACACGTGACAATCCGACCCGTGGCGATTTGATGGCGGAGCCGTTGTTAGATGGAACGTGATCACGCGTGCGGTCAAGCGCTAACCGCAAGCGATGGACTGTACGGATGTCCGCAGTTACCCTGCGTGATTGCACTGACACACTCGCCGGCCAGAGTGCAGGCCGGACAATGGAAGGACAACAGCATGAACACGTCGCGACGCATCCTGCTCACGGGTCTGGCTGGGCTCGCTGTCGCTCCGACGGCCGTGGCCGCCGCCGTGCCGTCGGCCGAGCCCGGCGACGTGACGGTCGCCGAAGAGCGTTTTGCGCGCACGATTGCGGTTGCCCATGCGCCCGACGTCACCTGTGCACGGCAGGCCGAACGCTATGCGGATGCGCATTGGCCGGAATATGTCATGGCTGCGAGGGCCGTGCTCGGCGCGCGTGCGTGATTCGCGCTCTTATGTCTCCACCGCGCGCCTGACCTGCTCGCCGATCTGCGACAGCACGAGCTGTGCTTGCGGGAGGATCGCGCCCATGGCGTGGAAATTGTGGACCATGCCGTCATGGCAGACGTGCTCGACGGCGACGCCCGCGGTGAGCAGCTTGCGCGCATAGGCATTGCCCTCGTCGCGCATCGGGTCGAATTCGGCCGTGTGGATGATTGCGGTGGGCAGGCCCGCAAGGCGGGTCGCGCGCAGGGGCGAGATGCGGGGATCGGTGGTGTCGATGCCGCCGGGTAGATAGTCGGAAAGATCGGCTTCGATCGTGATGCGGTCGATCAGATGGCCCTCGGCGAACGCTTCGCGCGAGGGCGAGGTCTCCTCGAAATCCAGCACCGGGCAGATCAGGCATTGCGCCATGATGGAGAGGCCGGCGGTCTGCATCGCTTCCTGGCATACGATCGCCGCCAGCGTTGCGCCGGCGGAATCGCCGCCGACCACGAGACGTTCGGCGTCGATGCCAAGGGATGATGCTTGGCGCGCCACCCATTCGGTCGCGGCGATCGCGTCGTCCACGGCCGCTGGATATTTGTGCTCGGGCGCGAGCCGGTAGTCGACCGAGACCAGGCGGCAGCCGGTGGCATGCGCGAGCGCTGCGGCGATGCGGTCATGGGTCGCAATGCTGCCGGCGACGAGGCCGCCGCCGTGAAAGAATACGAAGCCCGGCGCGTGCTCGCCTGCACTCGCGGGCGAATAGAGCCGATAGGGAAGCTCGCCGCCGGGGCCCGGCAGCACGCCGTCGGACGCGCTCACATCCGGCGCCTCGGCGCGGGCAAACTGCATCAGCTTGGCCAGCGACTGCCGCCGGGCTTCCACGCTCGGCCGGCTTCGCGAATGGGGCGCGGCCGCAGCCATCATGGTCAACAAACGCTTTGCGAGCGGATCGAGCGGCATGGACCTTATCCTTATCCCACGGGAGAAGGTAACTCACCGCTTCCCCGCAGGGAATCATTTAGAAATTGCGACCAATAGTCGTGGCATATTGCGGCATCATTCCAAGGGGAGGCCGGTCATGGCCGAGATCAAGAAACCCATCGAATATTCGCCGAGCTGGACCTTCTTCGAGGGCAAATGGCATGACGGCAATGTGCCGATCATGGGGCCGCGGACGCATGCGGCCTGGCTCGGCTCGGTCGTGTTCGACGGCGCGCGCGCGTTCGAAGGCGTGGCGCCGGATCTCGACCGTCACGTCGCCCGCGCCAATCAATCGGCGATCAACTTTGGCCTGAAGCCGGTGGTCGACACCGGCACCTGGTTCACGCTCGCGAACGAGGGCATCGCGCGCTTCGCTGCGAATGCCGAGCTCTACGTCCGTCCGATGTACTGGGCTCAGAACGGCGCCGGCGGCGGCGTGCTGTTCGACCCCGAGACCACCAATTGGTGCCTTTGCATCTACGAGGCGCCGATGCCGAAACCCGTCGGCAACGCCATCACGCTGTCGCCGTTCCGCAGGCCCACCGCCGAATGCGCGCCGGTCGAAGCCAAGGCGGCCTGCCTCTATCCCAACAATTCGCGTGCATTGGCCGAAGCGGCCTCACGCGGTTTCCAGAACGCGCTGATGCTCGACATGCTCGGCAATGTCGCCGAGTTCGGCAATTCCAACGTGTTCATGGCGAAAGACGGCGTGGTGTTCACGCCGGTGCCGAACGGCACCTTCCTCAACGGCATCACCCGCCAGCGCGTCATCAGCCTGCTTCGCGGCGACGGCGTCACCGTGATCGAGAAGGCGCTGCGTTATGCCGACTTCCTCGCCGCCGACGAGATCTTCTCCACCGGCAATTTCGCAAAAGTCGCGCCGGTGATTCGCATCGACGAGCGCGCGCTGAAGCCGGGCCCGCTCTACACCAAGGCGCGAAAACTCTATTGGGATTTTGCGCATGCGGTGAAGCTGGCGGCGTAGGGCTCGCCGCTTCCTCCGTCATTGCGAGCGTAGCGAAGCAATCCAGAATCTTTCCGACCCGGCAGTCCGGATTGCTTCGCTGCGCTCGCAATGACGAGTCCGTGGAAGCAGTCGGACCACGCGGCCGGTTCAGGCGCCTGCCTATGCGGACGCAGCAGCGCGAACGAAAGACCTACTCTTCCTTCTTCGACATCCGCTCGAGGCGTTCCTGCATGTCCTTCATCTGCTGGCGCAGGTCGTCGATGTTGGTGTCCTTGGCCGGCTCGGCGCTGGCATCGGGCTCCGGCTCAGGCGTTGTCGCCGGGCGGCCCGCGGCGGGCACAAAGGGCTTGAACATCGAGAAGGTCTGCTGGAACAGCTCCATGTTGCGGCGGACCTGTTCTTCCAGCGGCGCAAACGGCGTTCCGGAGAGCGAGTTGGCGATCTGCTTGCGGAACTTCTCCTGTTCCTGGGTCAGCGTCGCGATCGACTGCTCCAGATATTTCGGCACCACCATCTGCATGCTGTCGCCATAGAAGCGGATCAGCTGGCGCAGGAAGGTGGTCGGCAGCAGGTTCTGCCCGGCCTTGTTCTCCTGCTCGAAGATGATCTGGGCGAGCACGGAGCGGGTGATGTCGTCGCCGGTCTTGGCGTCGTAGACCAGGAAATCTTCGCCGTCCTTGACCATGGCGGCGAGGTCTTCCAGCGTCACGTAAGTACTCGTTCCGGTGTTATAGAGCCGGCGGTTCGCGTATTTCTTGATGGTGGTGGGTTGGTCTGATTTCGCCATGGGCTCTCACTTGCAAACGCTGAGAACGGGAACCTGCCGGGCTATGCCGCAGGGCGGGAAGAGTACGCAACGCAACAAAATAAGCATTTTCAACGGGCTCACGCTACCGTTTTGTGCGCCACGGTTAATTGCACAGCAAAAACGTGCTTGCGAAAACGCCAGGAACGCTATTTTGAATGCGCTGCGGCATTGACATGCCTCAACGACGTTAACAGGATGCCATTCGAGACTGGCGAGCCGTTTCCCAGCCCCGTCTGCCCCCATTCAACCCCAGGAGATGCCCATGTCAGACGATGTCGTCATCGTCAGCGCCGCCCGCACCCCGGTCGGAAGCTTCAACGGAGCGTTTGCGACCCTTCCCGCCCACGATCTCGGCGCCGTCGCCATCAAGGCCGCACTGGAGCGCGGTGGCATCGAGCCCGGCCGGGTCTCCGAAGTCATCATGGGCCAGATCCTGACCGCCGCCCAGGGCCAGAACCCGGCTCGCCAGGCTTCGATCGCGGCCGGCATTCCGGTGGAGAGCCCGGCCTGGGGCGTCAACCAGCTGTGCGGCTCGGGCCTGCGCACGGTCGCGCTCGGCTACCAGGCGCTGCTCAACGGCGATTCCGAGATCGTGGTCGCCGGTGGCCAGGAATCCATGAGCATGGCTCCGCACGCCCAGTATCTGCGCGGCGGCGTCAAGATGGGTGCGCTCGAATTCGTCGACACCATGATCAAGGATGGCCTCTGGGATGCCTTCAACGGCTATCACATGGGCAACACCGCCGAGAACGTCGCGCGCCAGTGGCAGATCACGCGCGCCCAGCAGGACGAGTTCGCCGTCGCCTCGCAACAGAAGGCTGAAGCTGCGCAGAAGGCCGGCAAGTTCAACGACGAGATCGTTCCCGTCACCATCAAAGGCCGCAAGGGCGACGTCGTCGTCAGCGCCGACGAATATCCGCGTCATGGCGCAACGCTCGATGCGATGGCCAAGCTTCGTCCCGCCTTCGAGAAGGACGGCACGGTCACCGCAGGCTCGGCTTCCGGCATCAATGACGGCGCTGCCGCCGTGGTGCTGATGACCGCCAAGCAGGCCGCCAAGGAGGGCAAGAAGCCGCTCGCCCGCATCGTGTCCTGGGCGCAGGCCGGCGTCGATCCGAAGATCATGGGCTCGGGCCCGATCCCGGCCTCGCGCGCCGCGCTGAAGAAGGCCGGCTGGAACGTCGGCGATCTCGACCTGATCGAGGCCAACGAGGCCTTCGCCGCGCAGGCCTGCGCGGTCAACAAGGACCTCGGCTGGGACACCTCCAAGGTCAACGTCAACGGCGGCGCGATCGCGATCGGCCATCCGGTCGGTGCCTCCGGCGCGCGTGTGCTGGTGACCTTGCTGCACGAGATGCAGAAGCGCGATTCGAAGAAGGGCCTTGCGACGCTGTGCATCGGCGGCGGCATGGGAATCGCAATGTGTCTGGCGCGCGACTGAGATAGCTTACGGGTTACTTGCGCGTGCGCTGCACACATCAGTGAGTGCGTTGCACGCGATTAAAAAGGCAGCGGTTGCAAATCAAATATTCTTCGCAACCGCGCAAGCCTCGACTAAATACAAACGCCCGGCTCAACGCCGGGCGTTTTGTTCTTGATGTCCGTCAAACCAACCGCATAATCCACCGTTAAAAACGATCACTCAGAAACGTCCGAAGAGTCCAAGGGAAGGAATACGATATGGCACGTGTTGCATTGGTCACGGGTGGTACGCGGGGCATCGGAGCTGCAATCAGCAAGGCGTTGAAGGCGGCCGGCTACAAGGTCGCGGCGAGCTATGCCGGCAACGATGCGGCGGCGGAGAAATTCAAGGCCGAGACCGGCATCGCCGTCTACAAATGGGACGTGAGCAATTTCGAGGCCTGCGCCGAGGGCGTGAAGAAGGTCGAGGCCGATCTCGGTCCCGTCGAGGTGCTCGTCAACAATGCCGGCATCACCCGCGACACCGCCTTCCACAAGATGACGCTCGAGCAGTGGAATGCCGTCATCAACACCAATCTCGGCTCGCTGTTCAACATGACGCGCCAGGTGATCGAGGGCATGCGTGCGCGCAAGTTCGGCCGCGTCATCTCGATCTCGTCGATCAACGGCCAGAAGGGGCAGTTCGGCCAGGTCAACTATTCCGCGGCGAAGGCCGGCGACATCGGCTTCACCAAGGCGCTCGCGCTGGAGAATGCCAAGGGCGGCATCACCGTCAATGCGATCTGCCCCGGCTACATCAATACCGAAATGGTGCAGGCGGTGCCGAAGGACGTTCTGGAGAAGAACGTGATCCCGCAGATCCCCGTTGCCCGCCTCGGCGAACCCGAGGAGATTGCGCGCGCGGTCGTGTTCCTCGCGGCCGACGAAGCCGGTTTCATCACGGGCTCGACCATGACCATTAATGGCGGCCAATATCAGGCCTGATATGGCGCCAAGCCTCCAACAAGGCCCTCGAGCCACAAGCCTGTAGCTTCAGGCGCGACAAGGCGATAGTGAAGACGAAAATGCCCGGCCTCGTGCCGGGCATAAGCGTCCTCAGAGCCTTTTGATTGATGACCCCACGCACAGCAACGCTGATCGGATTGACCGCGATCCTGATGTGGTCGCTGCTGTCAGTGATGACGGTGGCGACCGGAAAGATCCCGGCGTTCCAGCTTGCCGCGATGACCTTTGCGATCGGCGGTCTGGTCGGCCTCCTTACCTGGATCGGCCGCGGCGAGGCGGCAAAAAGCCTGCGCCAGCCATTGGTCGTGTGGGCGGTCGGTGTCGGCGGCCTGTTCGGCTATCACGCACTTTACTTTCTGGCGCTACGTTTCGCCCCGCCGGCTGAAGCCGGTCTGCTCAACTATCTCTGGCCGCTGCTGATCGTGCTGTTCTCGTCCTTCCTGCCGGGCGAGCGGCTGGCCGTGCACCACATCATCGGCGCCGTGCTCGGGCTCGTCGGCACCGTGCTGCTGTTCGCCGGCAACACCAGTGGCTTCGCAGCCGGAGCGGTGCCGGGATTGATCGCGGCCTTCATCGCCGCCTTCGTCTGGGCGACCTATTCGGTGCTGTCGCGCCGGTTGAAAGCGGTGCCGACCGACGCGGTCGCGGGCTTCTGTCTCGCCACATCGGTGCTCGCCGCATTGATGCATGGTGTGCTCGAGACCACCGTGTGGCCCGAGACCTCGCTGCAATGGCTTTCGGTCATCGCGCTCGGCATCGGCCCCGTTGGCGCGGCCTTCTACGCCTGGGATATCGGCATGAAGCGCGGCGACATCCGCGTGCTCGGCGCAGCCTCCTACGCGACGCCGCTCTTGTCGACCGGCTTCCTCATCGCCGCCGGCTTCGCCAAGGCCAGCGCCAACATCGCCATCGCCGCGATCCTGATCGCCGGCGGCGGCCTGATTGCGGCGAAGGACATGGTGCTGCGAAAACGCTGACTGTTTGCCTAGGGCTCCCAGCCCTTCGGCGCGAGCTCGAATTTTGCGAACTCGAATGCTGGCGCGACCGTGCAGCCGACCAGTGTCCACTCGCCGGTGGTCTCCGCCATCTGCCACGCGTCCGCCGGCACGATCGCCTGCGGCCGCTCGCCGCTCACAAGGTCGGTGCCAAGCCGCACCTCGTGCTGTGAGCAGCCCTCGTGCGCGATGCGCAGTGTCAGCGGGCTGCCGGCATAATAGTGCCAGGTCTCGACCGCGTCGATGCGATGCCATTGCGAGCGCTCGCCCCGCGCGAGCAGGAAATAAATCGAGGTCGAGCGCGAGCGCCCGTTGGCGTCCGTGGTCTGGTCGCGAAACGTCTCGCGATAGTGCCCGCCTTCGGGATGCGGTCGGAGTTCAAGGCGCGCGATGATCTCGGCTGCGGTCGGCATCGATCCCCGTCAGGATTTGTTTTTGCGCTCGCGCAGCTCACCGAACACCGCGGCGGCATCCGCGCCCTTCATGTGTAGCCTGGCTGCGACCGAGGGTTCATCGGCGCGCAGGAACACGTTTGCTCGCTTCTCGTCACCAAGCAGTGAGGGGATGGTCGGCTTGTTTTCGGCCCGCAGTTTCGTCACCTCCGCCGCGCGCGCCTGGAGCGCCGCATTGTCGGGATCGACGGTGAGCGCGAACTTGACGTTGGACGCGGTGTATTCGTGGCCGCAATAGAGCTTGAAGTCGTCGGGCAGGGCCCGCAGCTTTAGCAGCGAATCCCACATCATCGGGTAGTCGCCCTCGAAGACGCGGCCGCAGCCGA
>NZ_AKIY01000271.1 GCF_000282615.1 Bradyrhizobium sp. YR681
GATCCAGTATTCCAGAGGCGGCTGCGATTGAACCGAGAAGCCGCGGTGTACTGGATTCCCCGCCTTCGCGGGGAACGACAGCGGAGAAAATGGCGGCGCGCCGAAACCGACGCGCAGCAGAGGGTGACCCTAACCGCCGCCCGGATAGTTCGGGCTCTCGCGCGTGATGGTCACGTCGTGCACGTGGCTTTCGCGCAGGCCGGCGCCGGTGATGCGGACGAAGTTCGCCTTCTCGTGCAGCTCCTTCATGTCCTTGGCGCCGACATAGCCCATTGCCGCGCGCAAGCCGCCGGCGAGCTGGTGCATCACGTTGCCGACCGGGCCCTTGTAGGGCACCTGGCCCTCGATGCCCTCAGGCACGAGCTTGAGCGTGTCCTTGATGTCCTGCTGGAAGTAGCGATCGGCAGATCCGCGCGCCATCGCGCCGACCGAGCCCATGCCGCGATAGGCCTTGTAGGAGCGGCCCTGCCACAAAAAGACTTCGCCCGGTGTCTCGTCGGTGCCGGCGAGCAGCGAGCCGACCATGGCGATGTCGGCGCCGGCGGCGAGCGCCTTGGCGAGGTCGCCGGAGAACTTGATGCCACCGTCGGCGATGACGGGAATATCCGACTTCTTCGCCGCCTCGACCGCGTCCATGATCGCGGTGAGCTGCGGCACGCCGACGCCGGCGACGATGCGCGTGGTGCAGATCGAGCCCGGGCCGATGCCGACCTTGATGCAGTCCGCGCCCGCATCGATCAGTGCCTGCGCACCTTCGGTGGTGGCGACGTTGCCGGCGACGACCTGCACCGAGTTGGACAGGCGCTTGATGCGGTTGACCGCATGCAGCACGTGACGGGAATGGCCGTGCGCGGTGTCGACGACGACGAGATCGACGCCGGCATCGATCAGCCGCTCGGTGCGCTCGAAGCCGGTGTCGCCGACCGTGGTGGCGGCGGCGACGCGGAGGCGGCCCTGCGCGTCCTTGCAGGCGAGCGGATGGGCGACCGCCTTCTCCATGTCCTTCACGGTGACGAGGCCAACGCAGCGATACTGCTCGTCGACGACCAGCAGCTTCTCGATGCGATGCTGGTGCAGCATCCGCCGCGCCTCGTCCTGGCTGACATTCTCGCGCACCGTGACGAGGCCTTCATGCGTCATCAGCTCGGAGACTTTTTGCCGGCGGTCGGTCGCAAACCGCACGTCGCGGTTGGTGAGGATGCCAACCAGCTTGCCGGGCGTGTTCTTGCCGGCGCCGGTGACGACGGGAATGCCGGAGATGCCGTGGTCGCTCATCAGCTTGAGCGCGTCGTCGAGCGTCGCATCGGGGCTGATGGTGAGCGGGTTCACCACCATGCCCGACTCGTAGCGCTTGACCTGCCGCACCTGGGCGGCCTGCCCTTCGGGATCGAAATTGCGGTGGATGACGCCGAGGCCGCCGGCCTGCGCCATGGCGATCGCCATGCGGGCTTCGGTGACGGTGTCCATGGCGGAGGCCATGATCGGGATGTTGAGCGGAATGGCGCGGGTGACGCGAGAGCGGATGTCGACCTCGCCTGGCATCACGTCCGACAGGCCCGGCTTCAACAGCACGTCGTCGAACGTAAAGGCTTCGCGAATGCCTTGTTGCACCGTGGCCATGTGCCAACTCCTTCCGCGGCCCTGCCGCAAATAGCTATGGATGAGCGCCGCCCTCGGCGTGCCTTGCGGCATCGCCGGAGAATCGGAGCCCATCGGTGGGGTTGACGCGGGTCGATAGCACGGCCGCGTGACGAATCAAAGCAATTCGGCCCGCTGGCCAGCCATGCACAGGCTTTTTAGGTAAATTCGCCGTGGACAGCCGGGGCGACGTCCCATCCCACCGTCATTCCGGGGCGCGACGCTCGCGCCAAGTGGCGCGCCCCGGAGTGACGACGGCGCGGAACGACGTGTCCGGCCATCGGGCGCAACCCGGAAGAGAGGGTCACATCGTTGTTACGCAGGATTTAGGTGCTATGCGTTGATCCGCAATGGTCCCGGCCGAGTCGTGGTGTTAAGCCGCAATTGCCGCCCCTCCTTCCGATTTTCATTACCAATCCGTCATGGTCGACAAGCAACGCATCATTCCGCTGATCGTGGCCACTGCTCTCTTCATGGAGAACATGGACTCGACTGTCATCGCCACCTCATTGCCGGCGATCGCGGCCGACATCGGCACCAGTCCGCTGACGCTGAAGCTTGCGATCACGTCCTATCTGCTCTCGCTCGCGGTGTTCATCCCCGCAAGCGGCTGGACCGCCGACCGGTTCGGCGCACGGATGGTGTTTGCGATCGCGGTCGGCGTGTTCATGGTCGGCTCGGTCGGCTGCGCGCTCTCGACCTCGGTCACCGACTTCGTCTTCGCGCGCATCCTGCAAGGCATGGGCGGGGCGATGATGACCCCGGTCGGCCGCCTCGTGCTGCTGCGCTCGGTCGACAAGAGCGCGCTGGTCAATGCGATGGCCTGGGTGACGGTCCCTGCCCTGATCGGCCCGGTGATCGGCCCGCCGCTCGGCGGCTTCATCACCACCTATGCGTCCTGGCACTGGATCTTCCTGATCAACATCCCGATCGGGCTGCTCGGCATCTTCATGGCGCTGAAATTCATCGATCCAATCAAGAGCGAGGAGCGCGAGCCGTTCGATCTCTACGGCATGGTGCTCGCTGGCATCGGCCTCGCCGGCATCGCGTTTGGTCTATCGGTTACCGGCCTCAACCTCCTGCCCTGGAGCACGGTTGCTGCCCTGGTGGCCGGTGGCGCGATCTCCATGACGCTCTACGTCATTCACGCCCGGCGGACCGGCTCGCCAGTGCTGGACTTCTCGCTGCTGAACCTGCCGACGCTGCGCGCGGCGATCCTCGGCGGCTTCCTGTTCCGCCTCGGCATCGGCGCGCTGCCGTTCCTGCTGCCGCTCCTGATGCAGATCGGATTCGGCCTGTCGCCATTCCAGTCCGGCCTCGTCACCTTCGGCTCATCGCTCGGCGCCATGGGCATGAAGACGCTGGCCGCGCGCATCATCCGCACCTTCGGCTTCCGCAATCTGATGACGGTGAACGCGATCGTCAGCGCGTTCTTCCTCGGCATCTGCGCACTGTTCACGGTGACGACGCCGCTGCTCATCATCCTCGTCATCCTGGTGGTCGGCGGCTTCTTCCGCTCGCTGGAGTTCACCGCCATCAACACGGTTGCCTATGCCGAGGTCGAAACCGCGCAGATGAGCCGCGCCACCACGCTCGTCAGCGTCAATCAGCAGCTCGCGGTCTCCGCCGGCGTCGCGGTCGGCGCAGCCTCCGTGGAGACGACGATGTGGCTCAGCCATGTCAGCGAGCTCAACGCCACCGTGTTCGCGCCCGCCTTCGTCGTGGTGGCGCTGACCTCGGCGGTGTCGAGCTGGTTCTTCTGGCAAATGCCCGCGGATGCCGGCAACGAGATCTCCGGCCGCAAGGCGGTGGACATTTCCAGCCGCAAGGGTGCCGCGAAGAGTGCCGCGAGTGCCGCCGTCAAGACGGCGACGGAGGATACGCAGGACGTGCGGGACCAGCGGCTGGGATAGTCTCTCTTCGCGTCATTGCGAGCGCAGCGAAGCAATCGAGAGTCCCTCCGCAGAGACAGTCTGGATTGCTTCGTCGCTTCGCTCCTCGCAATGACGGAGTCTGCAGCTACTGCTTCGCGTCGCCGCGAAATCCCGTCGCCAGCACGTAGCGCTCCGACGAATCCTGCCGGCTGGCGGCTGGCTTAACGTGGCGCACCGTCGCAAAGTCGCGCTTGAGCTGGGCGAGCAGCTCGGCGTCGGCACCGCTCTGGAACGCCTTGGCCAGGAACGTGCCACCGGGCTTGAGCACGTCGCACGCGAATGCCGCCGCGGTCTCGATCAGGCCGACGATGCGAAGCTGGTCGGTCTTGCGGTGACCGGTGGTGTTGGCGGCCATGTCGGACATCACGATGTCGGCGCCGCCGCCGAGCATCGCAGTGAGCTTCGCGGGTGCGTCATTGTCCATGAAGTCGAGCTGCGCGAAGTCCACGCCGGCAATCTCGGGCATATCAAGCAGATCAATCGCAACGACCTTGCCCTTGCCGTCCACTGAGCCGACGCGCTTGGCGGCGATCTGGCTCCAGCCGCCCGGCGCCGCGCCGAGGTCGACCACGGCCATGCCGTGCTTCAGCAGCCGGTATTTGTCGTCGATCTCGAGCAGCTTGAACGCGGCGCGCGAGCGATAGCCCATCGCCTTCGCCTTGACGACATAGGGATCGTTGAGCTGCCGTTCCAGCCACAGCTTCGACGACAATTTGCGCTTGCCGCCGGTCTTGACCTGGACGTGCAAGCGGCCGGTGGTGTCTTTCGCCATCTCACCAGCTCCTGAGCGCGCCGTCCTCGCGCATCATCTCGACCAGCATGCCTTCGCGCAGGCCCCGGTCGGCGACGCGCAGGCGCGGCAGCGGGAAAGCCCGCCTGATGGCATCGAGGATGGCGCAGCCGGCGAGCACGAGATCTGCGCGCTCGACGCTGATGCAGCTGTTGCTGGCGCGCTCCTCGTAGCTCATGCCGAGCAGCTTGTTGATGGTCGCGGTGATGTCGGTGTCGTTCATCCAGATGCTGTCGATGCGGCGGCGGTCGTAGCGCGCGAGATTGAGATGGATGCCGGCGAGCGTCGTCACCGTGCCCGAGGTGCCGAGCAGATGCATGTCCGCGAGATCTCCGCCGTGCTGTTCGGCGAACGGCGCGACGTGCCGTGCGACCTCGCTCTCCATCGCGGCATAGATCTCCGGCGTCACGTCGCGGCCGCCGAACTGTTCGGCAAGCGTGACCACGCCATAGGGGATCGACATCCAGGCCTTGATACGCGGTTCCGGATTGGCGGGATCGCGCTCGATCCGCACCAGCTCGGTCGAGCCGCCGCCGATGTCGAACAGGATCGCACCCTTGCCCCTGGGGTCGACCAGCGGCGAGCAGCCGAGCACGGCGAGCGCGGCCTCGGTCTCGCGGTCGATCACCTCGAGCTCGATGCCGGTCTCGGCCGCGACGCGGCTGCGGAAACCTTCGGCGTTGGAGGCCGCGCGGCAGGCTTCGGTCGCGATCAGCCGCAAGCGGCGCGCTTTGCGCAGATTGATCTTGTCGCGGCAGATGCTGAGCGCCGCGATGGCGCGCTCGATCGCGGCCTCGCTGATGCAGCCGGTCGCCGAGACGCCCTCGCCGAGCCGAATGATGCGCGAGAAGGAATCGACCACGCGAAAGCCGTCGCTGGTCGGACAAGCGATCAGCAGCCTGCAATTGTTGGTGCCGAGGTCCAGCGCCGCATAGACGCCGGTTCCCGGCGCTTGCGCGGCGACGGCCGGTTCGGGGGCAAAAGCCACCGCCGCCATCGACCCCTCGAGCTCACCGCGCGGCCCATGATGCGTACCATGGCCGTCGCGGAGCCGCGTGTGGTCATTCATACAAACTGTCTTTCCCCGGCCCAAGGGCCGAGCTGGAATTGCTTTTTCGCCTGAAACATTAGCAGCGCGGCAGGCCTGCGCAACAACGCATCACATAGGACCATGCCCATTCGTGCGTTGTCGTGAACGGGGCGGTGGGTTATTTTTGGAGGGTCCGGCCCTCTAGGCGCCCCCCAAAACGCGCAATTGCCGGCTTTTCAGGTCAATTCCATGCAAGAACACACCAAATCGTCCACGCTCGAAAACGCTATTGCACTGCAAAAATATGGCGTCGGACAGCCCGTCCGCCGCAAGGAGGATGATACGCTGGTGCGCGGCAAGGGCCGCTACACCGACGATTTCAACCTGCCCGGCCAGGCCCATGCCGTGGTGGTCCGCTCGACCCATGCCCATGGCCTGATCCGCGGCATTGGCCTTGATGCCGCCAAGGCGATGCCGGGCGTGCTGGGGGTGTGGACCGGCAAGGACCTCGATGCCGCCGGCCAAGGCCCCTTCACCTGCGGTCTGCCGCTGAAGAGCCGCGACGGCTCGCCTTTGCTCCAGACCAACCGCCAGCCGCTGGCGACCGACAAGGTCCGCTTCGTCGGCGATCCCGTCGCCTTCGTGGTGGCGGAGACGCTGGCCCAGGCGCGGGACGCGGCCGAGGCAGTCGAGCTCGACATCGAGCCCCTGCCGGCGGTGACCGACCCGGAGGAGGCCACCCAGCCCGGCGCGCCGCTGCTCTACGACCACATCCCGAACAACGTCGCGCTCGACTACCACTATGGCGACATGGACAAGGTCAACGCCGCCTTCGCCAGCGCAGCCCACGTCACCAAGATCGACATCGAGAACACCCGCGTCGCCGTGGTCTCGATGGAGCCGCGCGTCGGGCTCGCCTCCTACGACAAGACCACGGAGCGCTACACCATCCAGATGCCGACGCAGGGTGTCGCGGGCAACCGCGCCAACCTCGCCAAGAACCTGAAAGTGCCGAACGAGAAGGTGCGCATCCTCACCGCCAATGTCGGTGGCTCCTTCGGCATGAAGAACGTCAACTACCCCGAATACATGTGCATCCTGTACGCAGCGAAGGCGCTGGGACGCCCGGTGAAGTGGCTCGACGAGCGCTCGACCAGCTTCCTCTCCGACAGCCATGGCCGTGCGCAGAAGATCCATGCCGAGCTCGCGCTCGACGCCGAGGGGCACTTCCTCGCGGCCAAGCTCTCCGGCTACGGCAATCTCGGCGCCTACATCACCGGCGTTGCGCCGGGGCCGCTGTCGCTCAACACCGGCAAGAACTTTTCCAGTGTCTATCGCACGCCGCTGATGGGCGTCGACATCAAGACGGTGCTGACCAACACCACGCTGATGGGGGCCTATCGCGGCGCCGGCCGGCCCGAGGCGAACTACTATATGGAGCGGCTGATCGACCGCGCCGCCGACGAGATGGGCATCAACCGGCTGACCCTGCGCAAGCGCAACTTCATCAAGCCGAACCAGATGCCGTTCCCGGCCTCCTCCGGCGTCACCTATGACAGCGGCGACTTCCAGGCCGTCTTCAACAAGGCGCTCGAAATCTCCGACCACGAGAATTTCGCCAAGCGCAAGAAGGAGAGCAGGAAGGCCGGCAAGCTGCGCGGCATCGCGGTCGGCTCCTATCTCGAGGTCACCGCGCCGCCGAGCCCTGAGCTTGGCAAGATCGTGTTCGATCCCGACGGTTCCGTGCAGCTCATCACCGGCACGCTGGATTACGGCCAGGGCCACGCCACGCCGTTCGCGCAGGTGCTCTGTGAGCAGCTCGGCGTTCCCTTCGAGAGCGTGAAGCTGGTCCAGGGCGACAGCGACATCGTCCACACCGGCAACGGCACCGGCGGCTCGCGCTCGATCACCGCGAGCGGCCAGGCCATCGTGGGAGCGGCCAAGCTCGTCATAGAAAAAGGCAAGCGCGCAGCCGCGCACATGCTGGAGGCGTCCGAAGCCGACATCGAGTTCGCCGACGGCAGCTTCACCATCGCCGGCACCGACCGCAGCATCGACATCATGGAGCTTGCCAAGAAGCTGCATGACGGCAAGGTGCCGGACGGCGTGCCCGACTCGCTCGACGTCGACCACACCAGCGATCCCGTCGCCTCGGCCTTCCCGAACGGCTGCCACGTCGCCGAGGTCGAGATCGACCCTGACACCGGCGTGGTGCAGATCGTCCGCTACAGCGCGGTCAACGATTTCGGCACGGTGATCAACCCGATGCTGGTCGCGGGCCAGCTCCATGGCGGCGTGGTCCAGGGCATCGGCCAGGCGCTGATGGAGCACGTCCGCTACGACGAGAGCGGCCAGCCGATCACGGGCTCGCTGATGGACTATGCCCTGCCCCGCGCCGAGGACGTGCCGAACATGACGGTCGGCGATCATCCCGTGCCGGCCACGACCAATCCGCTCGGCAGCAAGGGTTGCGGCGAAGCCGGCTGCGCCGGCAGCCTGTCGACGGTGGTCAACGCTGTGGTAGATGCGCTCTCCGACTACGGCATCAAGCACATCGACATGCCGCTGACCCCGGAGCGGGTGTGGCGCGCGATCCAGGATGCGAAAGGCAAGGCGGCGTAAGGCTGCGCTCGCTTCCGCTTCCACAACAATGCTGTCATCGCCCACGAAGGCGGGCGATCCAGACCGAGGGGCCGCGGCGTACTGGATGCCCCGCCTGCGCGGGGCATGACACCGTCTTTGGGGCGAGCGCTTGTCGCCTGATCACCATCGGTGCCTACGCCGCCGCCTGCTCCCGCGGCTGGTAGATTGCGGTGTGCTGGCAATACGCGAGCGGCGTTGTGCCGTTGGCGACGACCAGCGCGTCGAGCTCGACGAAGCGGTGGCCCTTCTTCTCGTAGTTCGCGGTCACCTTGGCCCGCGCAGTGATCTCGTCGCCGGCGCGCACGGCCGACAGCAACTGCATGCGACTGCCGACGTGAATCCATGGGCCCAAGATAGTGTTGTCGACGAGGACGCGATTCATCACGCGCTGGATCAGACCGGGATGGCCGAGCCCCTCGCGCGCGAAGATCAGATCGGCTTCCCTGACATCGGCGAGATAGTCAGTCGCATCCTGGCCGGCCCAGCGACGGGGCGTCGTGCCAAGCCATTTGCCCATCTCGAAGGTCGCGGGGCTGACCGGCTTGCGTTCGGCAACCGCGGGGACCTCGACATAGTCGCTCAGCGAAACCGTCGGCGCAGCCGCCGGCAGCGAGGCCGTCCCCGTCGCGCAGAGTTCGGTGCGGCTGAACACCTCGATCGTGAGCAGACCATTGTGCTCGGTCGCGTCCACGTCCGCAGTCTCGCCGTCATAGACCGGCTTGATGAAACGGGCTTCGATCAGGCCGCGCGACAGGAAATCGCGCCTCCAACGCGCCACCGGCACGTGCATCATGTAGGCGAAAACGTCGACGCCCGGGACCAAGCCGCCGGAAAAGCCGAAGCGGCGCGCCACATTGTCGTCATGCATCTTGTTTTCGGACTGTTTTGCCGTGTTGTAGGCCTCGACGCGGTAGGTTTCGAGCCGGTTCGGCATGGCTGGCCTTCCCCAAAATTCTTGTTGTTTCGGGGCTGATCGTAGGGCCCGGGGAACACCGGTCAATCCCCTCGCCTTTGCGGCCCGAATGGGGTACCACGCGGCGAATGACTGACACTCCGACCCGCATCTACGTGGACGCCGACGCCTGTCCGGTGAAGGACGAAATCTACCGCGTCGCGAGCCGGCACGGCGTGCCCGTGAGCGTGGTCGCCGGCAATTTTATCCGCGTGCCTCACGATCCCCTGATCGAGCGCATCGCAGCCGGTGCCGGCATGGACGCGGCCGACGACTGGATCGCGGAGCGGGCCAAGCCCGGCGACGTCGTGATCACCTCCGACATCCCGCTGGCGAGCCGCTGCGTCAAGGCGGGTGCCGACGTGATCGCGCCGAACGGCAAGCCGTTCACCGAAGAGTCGATCGGCATGACGCTGGCGGTGCGCAACCTGATGACGGATCTGCGCTCGGCCGGCGAAGTCACCGGCGGCCCGCGATCGTTCGCGCCGCGCGACCGCTCCACCTTCCTCTCGGCGCTCGACCAGACGCTGCGCCGGATCCAGCGCCGCCGCGCCGACCAGGGCGCGACGAGCCAGAACTCGAGTCAAAGCTGATCATGGCGCCGCCGCTGATCCAACTCAAAGACATCAAGCTGACCTTTGGCGGCACGCCGCTGCTGAGCGGCGTCGAGCTCAATGTCGCGCCTTCCGAGCGCGTCTGCCTGATCGGCCGCAACGGCTCCGGCAAATCGACACTGCTGAAGATCGCGGCGGGCCTGGTCGAGCCCGACGGCGGCACGCGCTTCGTGCAGCCAGGCGCGACCGTTCGCTATCTGCCGCAAGAGCCTGATTTCGGCGACCACAAGACCACGCTGGCCTATGTCGAGGCTGGGCTTGCGCCGGGCGACGATCCCTACCAGGCGCGCTACCTCGTGGAGCAACTCGGGCTCACCGGCAACGAGAACCCGGCCAACGTCTCCGGCGGCGAGGCCCGCCGCGCAGCTCTGGCGCGGGTGCTGGCGCCCTCGCCCGACATTTTGCTGCTGGACGAGCCGACCAACCACCTCGATCTCTCCACCATCGAATGGCTGGAAAAGGAGCTCGACAGCCGCCGCGGCGCGCTGGTGATCATCAGCCACGATCGCCGCTTCCTCACCAATCTCTCGCGCTCGACCGCATGGCTCGACCGCGGCAAGATCAAGCAGATCGACCGCGGCTTCGCCTCGTTCGAAACCTGGCGCGACGAGGTGCTGGCCGAGGAAGAGCGCGACCAGCACAAGCTCGACCGCAAGATCGTGGACGAGGAGCATTGGCTGCGCCATGGCGTCTCCGGCCGCCGCAAGCGCAACGTCAAGCGGCTCGGCAATCTGCACGCGCTGCGCGACCAGCGGCGCAACTATCGCGGCACGGCCGGCACCGCCAGCCTCGCCGCGGCCGAAGCCGACCAATCCGGCAAGCTCGTGATCGAGGCCAAGGGCGTCACCAAGGCCTTCGGCGAGCGCGTGATCGTCGACAATTTCTCGACCCGCATCCAGCGCGGCGACCGGCTCGGTATCGTCGGCCCGAACGGCGCCGGCAAGACCACGCTGGTCAACCTGCTCACCGGCGGCGGGCAGCCCGATACCGGCACCGTGCGGCTCGGGGCCAATCTGGAGACGGCCACCCTCGACCAGCACCGCGAAAGCCTCGATCCCAAGTCGACGCTGGCCGAAGCGCTCACCGGCGGCCGCGGCGACCAGATCATGGTCGGCGGCAAGCCGAAGCATGTGGTCGGCTACATGAAGGACTTCCTGTTCGCGCAGGAACAACGCGGCACGCCGGTGGAGGTGCTCTCGGGCGGCGAGCGCGGCCGGCTGATGCTGGCGCGCGCACTGGCAAAGCCGTCGAACCTGCTGGTGCTGGACGAGCCGACCAACGATCTCGACCTCGAGACCCTCGACGTGCTGGAAGACATGCTCGGCGACTACGAGGGCACCGTGATCCTGATCAGCCACGACCGCGACTTCCTCGACCGCGTCGTCACCTCGGTGATCGCGCCGGAGGGCAACGGCAAGTGGACCGAATATGCCGGCGGCTACAGCGACATGCTCACGCAGCGCGGCGCGGACCTCAAGCGCGAGAGCGCGAAGACGCAGCCGGCTGCCGAGAAGAAAGAGGAGCGCTCGTCTGCGCCCGCCTCCGCACCCAAGCGGCGGTTGAGCTTCAACGAGAAGCACGCGCTGGAGACGCTGCCGAAGAAGATGGAGACGTTGCAGGCCGATATCGCAAAGCTGCAGCGTGTGCTCGATGATCCCAACCTCTACGTCAAGGATCGCAAGAAATTCGACGATACCTCGGCCGCTATCGCCAAGGCGCATGACGAACTGTCCGCCGCCGAAGAGCGCTGGCTCGAACTTGAAATGCTCCGTGAAGAAATCGAACAGGCCTAGCGCGCATTCCGCCAACTCAGAGACTCCCATGACCACTCCCCTCGCCGCAAAAATCGCCCGTGAGTACGGCACGCCCTGCGCCGTCATCGACATGGACAAGGTCGAGCGCAACATCGCGCGGATCCAGAAGGCCTGCGATGACGCAGGCGTCGCTAACCGGCCGCATATCAAGACGCACAAGAACCCGACGATCGCGAAGATGCAGGTCGCAGCGGGCGCCAAAGGCATCACCTGCCAGAAGATCGGCGAGGCCGAGATCATGGCCAATGCCGGCATCGACGATATCCTGATCAGCTATAACCTCCTCGGCGAAGAGAAGATGGCGCGCCTCGGCGCGCTGAACGCCAAGACCAACATGACGGTGGCCGCCGACAATTCGACCGTTGTTGCAGGCCTGCCCAAGGCCGCCGCGGCTTCTGGCCGTCCGCTCTCCGTCGTGGTCGAATGCGATACCGGCCGCAAGCGTGCCGGTGTCGAGACGCCGGCGGAGGCAATCGCACTGGCGCGCGAGATCGCCGGGTCCAAGGGGCTGGAGTTCGCCGGCTTCATGCTCTACCCGACCGAGACCGGCTGGGGCGACGCGCAAAAGTTCTACGACGAGGCGCTGGCCGGCGTCCGCGCGCACGGGCTCGATGCAAAAATCGTCTCGACCGGCGGCACTCCGAACCTCGTCAACATCGGCAAGCTCAAGGGCGGCACCGAGCATCGCTTCGGCACCTATATTTACAATGATCGCATGCAGGTCGCGGCCGGCTCTGCGACCTGGGACGACTGCGCGCTGCACATCTATTCGACGGTGGTGAGCCGCGCCGCGCCCGAGCGCGGCATTCTGGATGCCGGCTCGAAGACGCTGACGACGGACACCGGCGGCCTCGACGGCCACGGCCTGATCCTGGAGCATCCCGAAGCCAAGATCGCGCGCTTTGCCGAAGAGCACGGCTTCCTTGATCTGTCCCGCAGCAACACCCGGCCGAATGTCGGCGACGTCGTCCGCATCGTGCCCAATCATGTTTGCGTCGTCGTCAACATGATGGACGAGGTCGTGATGGTCCGCGGCGAGGAGATCATCGGCACGCTGCCGGTGGCCGCGCGCGGGAAACTAAGGTAGGGCTGCGGAGCGCCCGCGTATCCTTCGAGGCTCGCCGCGCGGCGCTTTCGCACCGCGTCGCTCGCACCTCAGGATGACGCTCTCGTTATATGGTCCTTGGGATGACGCTCTCTCGTAGCCGTCACCCTGAGGTGGCCGCTTCTTCAGCGGCCCTCGAAGGGCGACGGCGTTCTAGGAACGCTTAAGCCATTCCAGCGCACCCCTACCCGCGGCAGCCCCCGTCGCAAACGAGGCCTGCAGCAGGTAGCCACCGGTCGGCGCCTCCCAGTCCAGCATCTCGCCGGCTGCGAATACGCCCGGCAGCTTGCGCAGCATGAAGCGTTCATCGATCTCGTCGAAGGTCAACCCGCCCGCGGTCGAGATCGCGCGCTCGATCGGGGCAACGCCGGTAAGCTGAACCGGAATGGCGTTGATCAAATTGGCAAGCTCCGCCGGCGAGAACGCGGCCAACGAGCGCCCCGACGCGATCGCCGCCTCCTGCATCAGCCCGATGCCCACCGGCGACAGCTGCGCCGCCTTGCGCAGGAAGTTTGCGAGCGACTGCTTGCCGCGCGTGCCTGACAGGCGCGTGGTCAGCGAGGCAGCGTCGAGGTCGGGCCGCAATGAGATGGTAAGCCGCGCGTGTCCGAGACCCAGCACCGCCTCGCGCAGCTCCGCCGACAGCGCGTAGATCGCGCCGCCTTCGATGCCGTCCCGAGTGATCATCGCCTCGCCGCGCACCGAGTGCGCGCCGATCGTCAGCGCCACGCCCTTGAGCGGCTGGCCCTCGAAGCGGTCGCGGAAGACGTTGGACCATGCGACCGTGAAGCCGGAATTGGCCGGCCGCAGCTTTGAAATGGCAACACCTTTCGCGGCGAGATAATCGACCCACGCGCCATCCGAACCGAGCCGCGGCCAGCTCGCGCCGCCGAGCGCGAGCACGACTGCCATCGGGGCAACGGCAAGCACGCCATCGGGCGTTTGAAACCGTAGCCGCCCCTTCTCGTCCCAGCCGGTCCAGCGATGACGGAACGCGAACCGCACGCCGGCCGCATCGAGTCGCCGCAGCCAGGCGCGCAGCAAGGGCGAGGCCTTGAATGTCTTTGGAAACACCCGCCCGCTGCTGCCGACGAAGGTCAGCTGACCAAGGGCCGCACTCCAGTCGCGCAGCGCGTCGGGCGGAAACGCTTCGACCGCCGCGCGGAGATGCGGCATCGCCTCCCGGTAGCGCGCGAGGAAATCCGCCAGCGGCTCGCTGTGGGTGAGATTGAGCCCGCCGCGACCCGCCATCAGGAATTTGCGGCCGGCGGACGGCATGGCGTCGTACACGGTGACGCGCGCGCCGCCCTGCGCCAGAACCTCCGCCGCCATCAGCCCGGCGGGACCGGCACCGATGACGGCGACGTCACTCAGAGCTTGATCCCCGCCCGTGCCGCGGCCTGCGCGACGTATTTCTGCGTCTGCTCGAACGCACCCGTCAGCGCCTTTGCCTTCGACATGTCGCTGATCTCCGCGAAATGCGCGGCGACCGCGTCCGGCGTCCATTCGGATTCCGGCAGGTTGATGCCTTCGCTCTCCAGAATCTTGATCACCGCAAACGAACCGGCACCGGCACCCATGATGGTGCGGGTCGGCGCGTCCTCGCTCAGCATGTATTCGACCGCGGGCGTGATCGCGTTCGGCTTCATCAATTGCAGCGCCTGCGGGGGAAGCAGCTCTTCCGTCATACGGGTCGCCGCCGTCGGCGAGATGATGTTGACACGGATGTCGGTCTTGCGGCCTTCCTCGGCGAGCACATTCATCAGGCCGACCATACCGGACTTTGCCGCACCGTAATTGGCCTGGCCGAAATTGCCGTAGAGGCCGGACGACGACGTCGTCAGCACAATGCGGCCGTAATTGCGATCGCGCATCCCGGCCCAGACCGCCTTGCAGCAGTAGAAGGTGCCGACGAGGTGCACGTCGAGCACCTTCTGGAAATCGGCGGCTTCCATCTTGCCGAATGACTTGTCGCGCAGGATGCCGGCGTTGGCGCACATGAGGTCGACGCTGCCCCACTCCTTGGTGGCGCGCTCCACCATTGCGGTGACCTGCTCGAAATTCGACACGTCGGCGCCGTCAGCCATCGCGGTGCCGCCGGCCTTGCGAATCTCCTCGACCACCGCTTCGGCCGGCGAGAGCGAACCGCCGCTGCCGTCGCGCGCACCGCCAAAATCGTTGACCACGACCTTGGCGCCGCGGCTGGCCAGCCCCAGCGCATGCGCCTTGCCGAGGCCATTGCCCGCGCCGGTGACGATGGCGACACGTCTGTCAAACCTGATTGCCATTATGCAGTTCCTGCTTCTTCCTTCTCCCCTTGTGGGAGAAGGTGGCGCGAAGCGCCGGATGAGGGGTCTCTCGCCACAGACGCGTTCGCGGAGAGAGACCCCTCACCCGCCTCGCGTTCCGCGAGGCACCCTCTCCCACAAGGGGAGAGGGTTCGAGCGCACCGATTTGGACAGCTTTTGAGCAGCGATGGAGGACCGGGTCAAGCCCGGCCGGACTTACGCGAAATAGATCAACCCGAGCCAGTCGGCGACCAGCGCAGGCTTGTCCTCGCCTTCGATCTCCACGGTGACGTTGGTGCGGGACTGCAATTCGTTCGGCTTGCGCAGCTTGGCTTCCGCCAGCACGAAGCGGCCGCGGACGCGCTTGCCCGAGCGCACCGGCGAGATGAAGCGCAGCTTATCGAAACCGTAATTGACGCCCATCGTGGTGCCGGCGATCACAGGCATCACCTCGTAGGACATGATCGACAGCAGCGACATCGTCAGGAAGCCGTGCGCGATGGTCGTGCCGAAGGCGGTTTCCTTCTTGGCGCGCTCAGGGTCGACATGGATGAACTGGTGATCCTCGATCACGTCGGCATAGGTGTCGATGCGAGGCTGGTCGATCAGGTGCCATGACGACACGCCGATCTCCTTGCCGACCATGGCCTGATAGGCATCGAGGGAAATCGGCGGCTTCTTCCAGACTTCGTTCACTTAGGTCTCACTCCGTGTCTTCGGCAGTTCCGGAAAATCCTCCTCGCGGAATTCCCGGCCACGCAGCGGATCGTTGCGATCATCGTCGCGTTCCAGCCGTCGTAGCTGCACGCGGCGGATTTTGCCAGAGATCGTCTTCGGCAGCTCGGTCACGATTTCGAGGCGGCGGATGCGCTTGAACGGCGCAAGGCGCGTGTGCAGGTGCTTGAAGATCGAGAGCGCCGTCTCAGGCGTCCGCTCGGCGTCTGCCGTCAGCAGCACGAAGGCCTTGGGGATCGCGAGCCGGATCTGGTCCGGGCTCGGCACGACAGCAGCTTCGGCGACGAGCTCATGCTCGAGCAGCACGCTCTCCAGCTCGAACGGGCTGATGCGATAGTCCGAGGATTTGAAGACGTCGTCGGAGCGGCCAACGAAGGTCAGATAGCCGTCCGCATCTTCGAACACGACGTCGCCGCTGCGATAGAGCGCGCCCTCGGCGCCCGAGAGCTTGCCGTCGTCGCCCTGATAACCCTGCATCAGGCCGGCGGGACGGTCCGCGCCGAGCACCAGCGTCACCTCGCCCTCCCTTGCAGGATTGCCGTCGGCGTCGCTGACCTGGACGCGATAGCCCGGCAGCGGGCGGCCCATCGAGCCGATCTTGATGGGCTGCCCCGGCGAATTGCCGGCAAGCGCCGTGGTCTCGGTCTGGCCGTAGCCATCGCGGATGGTAAGGCCCCAGGCGGCCTGCACCTGGTCGATCACTTCAGGATTGAGCGGCTCACCGGCGCCGCAGACCTCGCGCAATGCGACCTTGAACGAGGCCAGGTTCTCCTGGATGAACAGCCGCCACACCGTCGGCGGCGCGCACAGCGTGGTAACCCCGCAGCGGCCGATGGTGGCGAGCAGAGCCTTGGCATCGAAGCGCGGCTGGTTGACCACGAACACAGTCGCGCCCGCGTTCCACGGTGCGAAGAAGCAGCTCCACGCGTGCTTGGCCCAGCCTGGCGATGAGATGTTGAGATGGACGTCGCCGGGCTTCAGCCCGATCCAGTACATGGTAGAGAGATGGCCGACCGGATAGCTGCGCTGGCTGTGCAGCACCAGCTTCGGCTTTGCGGTGGTGCCCGAGGTGAAGTAGAGCAGCATCGGGTCGTCGGCATTGGTCGGACCATCAGGCGCAAAACTCTCGGAAGCCTTTGCCGCGTCATCGTAGGCGAGCCAGCCATCGGAGGCAGCACCGACCACGATGCGCACGACATTTTCGGTGCCAAGGCTCGAAAACTTTGCGACCTGGTCCTGCGCGGCGACGACTGCCTTCGCCTTGCCGCGGTCGAGCCGATCCCGCAACTCGTCCGCGGTGAGCAGCGTGGTCGCGGGGATCACGACCACGCCCAGCTTCATCGCCGCCAGCATCGTCTCCCACAGCGGGACCACATTGCCGAGCAGCAGCAACAGATGATCGCCGCGCTTCAGGCCCTGCGCGCGGAGGAAGTTCGCGACCTGGTTGGAGCGCTTCGAAAGCGCCGCAAAGGACAGTTTCGTCTGCTTGTCCTGGGCTGCATCGACGATCCAGAGCGCGGGCCGGTCCTTGCTGTCCGCATTTGCGGCCAGCCCGGCGTCGAACCAGTCGAGCGCCCAGTTGAAGGGAACCGGATCGGGCCAGCGGAAGTCCCTGACCGCTGTCTTGTAATCCGTGCGGTGCTTGAGCAGAAACGCCCGCGCTTCCTGAAAGGTGGTCATGGTTCGAGCCCGTCGAATTGATCTTCGAACGTAGCCCAGATGGAGCGAAGCGCAATCCGGGGCCGGTCGCGCCAGTCGAGGGAATGTCCCGGATTTCGCTTCGCTCCATCCGGGCTACGAAGCCTCGCTATTTGCCGGCGAGGCTACGAACGTGCTTGATAATTCCGGAAAAATCCACCCCGCCCTGGCCTGCCTTGTCGAAGGCCTGGTAAATCTCCTGCGCATGCTGGCCGAGCGGCGTCGCGGCGCCCGCGGCCTTCGCCGCGTCCTGCGCCAGGGTCAGGTCCTTCACCATCAGCGCCGAGGCAAAGCCCGGCTTGTAGTCGTTGTTGGCGGGCGAGGTCGGCACGGGACCCGGAACCGGGCAATAGGTCGTCAGCGACCAGCACTGGCCCGACGAGGTCGAGGCAACGTCGAACAGCGCCTGATGCGAGAGGCCGAGCTTCTCTCCGAGCGCAAAGGCTTCGCTCACCGCGATCATGGAAATGCCGAGGATCATGTTGTTGCAGATCTTGGCCGCCTGGCCTGCGCCGGCACCGCCGCAATGCACGATCTTCTTGCCCATCTTCTCCAACACGGGCTTGGCCGCGGCGAACGCGCCCTCCTCGCCGCCGCACATGAAGGTGAGCGTCGCGCCCTTGGCCCCACCGGTGCCGCCGGAAACCGGCGCGTCGACCGAAAGCACGCCGTTCTTGGCTGCGAGCGCATGGGCGGCCCGCGCGCTCTCGACGTCGATGGTGGAGCTGTCGATGATCAGCGCGCCCTTGGTCATGGCGGGCACGACCTCGTTCCAGACGCCGAGCACGTGCTTGCCGGCCGGAAGCATGGTGACCACGACATCGGCGCCCTTCACCGCACCCGCAGCGCTGTCGGCGATGCCGGCGCCGTCCGCTTTGGCTTGCGCACGCGAGGCCTCGACGAGGTCGAATGCCACCACCTTGTGGCCGGCCTTGACGAGGTTGGCGGCCATCGGGCCACCCATGTTGCCCAGACCAATGAATGCGATCGTGGCCATCTTCATTTCCTCCGCTTGAATGACGTTGTTAGTTGAACTTCAGCTCGTCGGCGCCGATCTCCGCGAGATACGGTGCCAGCATCTGCGGCGTCACATCCTCGATCCGCGGTGGGGAAAAGGTCGGATTGCGGTCCTTGTCGATCACGGCGGCGCGCACGCCTTCGCGGAAATCGTCGCTGCGGAACACCTCCAGCGCGGCGCGATATTCGCGCACCAGGCACTCTTCCAGGCTCGACGCCGTGCGCGCAAGCCGCAGCAGTTTCAGCGCCACCACCATGCCGCGCGGCGATTTTTCGTTGAGCGTCTTCAGTGTCGACAGCGCGAACTCGGAGCCGTCACGCTTGAGCGCGGCGAAGATTTCTTCCATGCGGTCGAAGCCGAACAACGCGTCGATCATCGCCTGCTTTGCCGCGACAGGACCCGCGGCATCGCCGGTCGCGAAACCGTTGATGAGCTTGCTGATATCGGTCGCGGCCACGCCCGCGCGAAGCTTCGTCAGCGCCTCGCGCAAATCCGGCCATTTGGCGGCCGGGACCACTGCATCGGCAAATTTCGCGTGGATCGCATCGGGCCCGTTCATGGTCTGGCCGGTCAAGCCGAAATAGGTGCCGATCTCGCCGGGCGAGCGCGACAGCAGCCAGGTGCCACCGACATCCGGAAAAAAACCGAGGCCGACCTCGGGCATCGCGAGCTTGGTGCGATCGGTCACGATTCGATGGCTGGCGTGGCCTGAAAGGCCGACACCGCCGCCCATCACGAGCCCATCCATGAAGGCGACATAGGGCTTCGGATATTTCGCGATCCGCGCATTCATGATGTATTCCTGGCGCCAGAACCGCGCGCCGAGATCGCCGCCTTCGTGCGAGCTCTCCCAGAGGCCCCGGATATCGCCGCCCGCGCAAAGCCCGCGCTCACCGGCACCTTCCAGGATGATCACGGCGACTTCCGGATCGGCCTCGAACTGGTCCAGCGCCGCGTCGATGCCCATGGACATCTCCAGCGTCATCGCGTTGATCGCCTTGGGACGGTTGAGGCGGATCACGCCCGCCGCGCCCTCGCGGCGAACGATCAGATCGCCCTCTTCCCCTGAACTCATCGCGCGCCCTCGATCAATTTGCGCGCCACGATGAGCCGCATGATTTCGTTGGTGCCTTCGAGGATCTGGTGCACGCGCAGATCGCGCACGATCTTCTCGATGCCGTATTCGCTGAGGTAACCGTAGCCGCCGTGCAGCTGAAGCGCATGGTTGGCGACCTCGAAGCCGACATCGGTGCCGAAGCGCTTTGCCATGGCGCAGAGCATGGTGGCATCGGGGTCTTTCCGGTCGAGCGACGCAGCAGCACGCCAAAGGAAGGTGCGCGCGGCCTCGAGCTCGATCGCCATGTCGGCGAGCTTGAATTGCAGCGCCTGGAATTCGTCGAGACGCTTTCCGAACGCCTTGCGCTCCTTCATGTAGGCGCGCGCCTTGTCGAGCGCTGTTTGGGCACCGCCAAGAGAACACGCCGTGATGTTGAGGCGGCCGCCATCGAGGCCGGCCATCGCGATCTTGAAGCCGACGCCTTCCTCGCTGAGACGATTGGCAACCGGCACGCGGGCATTCTCGAACATCACGGCGCGGGTCGGCTGCGCGTTCCAGCCCATCTTGCGCTCGTTGGCGCCGAAAGAGACGCCCGGCGTCTTGCCGTCGATGACGAGGGTCGAGATGCCGCCGGGGCCATCGCCGCCGGTGCGCACCATCGCGACGAGCAGATCAGTGCCTCCGGCGCCGGAGATGAACTGTTTCTGGCCGTTGAGGACGTAATGGTCGCCATCCCGCGTGGCGCGTGTGCGGAGCGCCGCTGCATCCGAGCCGGCGCCCGGCTCTGTCAGGCAGTAGCTCGCGATCAGGTCCATGGTGCAGAGCTTTGGCAGCCATGCGTGGCGCTGGGTGTCGCTGCCATAGGCGTCGATCATCCAGGACGCCATGTTGTGGATCGAGATGAAGGCCGACGTCGTCGGACACCCCGTCGCCAACGCTTCAAAAATCAGCGCTGCGTCGAACCGCGTCATGGCGGAGCCGCCGACATCCTCGCGGATGTAGATGCCGCCCATGCCGAGCGTCGCCGCCTCGCGCATCACGTCGACGGGGAAATGTTTTTCCTCGTCCCAGCGCAGCGCGTGCGGCGCGATCTTCTCCGCCGCAAACGCCAACGCCATGTCGCGAACCGCGACCTGATCCTCGTTCAGAGCGAACTGCATGCCGGGCTGCTCATTTTTCTCTCGTCATTGCGAGCG
>NZ_AKIY01000272.1 GCF_000282615.1 Bradyrhizobium sp. YR681
GGCAGCGTCCGCCGGCCATTGTCGAGGCGGCGTGAGCCTCTGCTTCGCAACAGCGGGAGGCGTGAAGGCGCTCGCGCTGTCGGCCTTCACGCTGGTGTGGACGCATTCGATCGCGAAGGTCGACTGGCAGGAAGACTGGCGCGTCACGCCTGCCGGCCTCGAGCTGGTGCAGGCGCGGGTCAAGGGCACCGGCCCCGGCATGGAGCCGCCGCCCGAGGCGCGGCTCGTCGACGGCTGGTTTCAGTGGCAGCCGCAGCGTGCGCCGATGCCGGAGGTCGTGCTTGGCAATTCCGGCGCGGCGGGGGAATGGCGGCTGTGCCACGATGGAAGCTGCCAGACGTTGTCGGAGATTGTCGGGCATCCCATCGGTGCTAACGTCACGACGATGAAAATTTGCGACGGTCCGTAGCCCGGATGGAGCAAAGCGAAATCCGGGAACAGTGGCCCCGGATTACGCTTCGCTCCATCCGGGCTACAATCAATAACAACACGGGAGACACGCGATGGATCGGCTCAAGGGCAAGGTTGCGATGGTGGTGGGGGCCGGCTCGATCGGACCGGGCTGGGGCAACGGCAAGGCCACCGCGGTGACCTTTGCGCGCGAGGGTGCGCAGCTGTTCTGCGTCGATCGCAACGGTGCTGCCGCGGAAGAGACCGCGAAGATCATCAATGGCGAAGGCGGCAACGCGACGGCGTTCACCGCCGACGTCTCGCGTCCCGCCGAGGTCGAGGCGATGGTCGCAGCGTGCCTGAAGGCCTATGGCCGCATCGACGTGCTCGACAACAATGTCGGCATCGCCGAGATGGGCAGCGTGGTCGAGGTGACGGAAGAGAGCTGGGACCGCGTCTTCAGCGTCAACCTCAAGAGCGCCTATTTCGCCATGAAGCACGTCATCCCCGTCATGGTGAAGCAGGGCGGCGGCTCGATCATCAACATCTCCTCGATCGCCTCGATCCGCCACATGGGAATTTCCTACGTCACCTACGGCACCTCGAAGGCGGCGATGAACCAGATGACGCGCACCACCGCGATCGAGTTCGCGCGGCATCATGTGCGCGTCAATGCGATCCTGCCCGGCCTGATGAAGACGCCGATGGTGGAGCATTCCGCGGGGCTCGCCAACAGCTACGCCAAGGGCGACGTCGAGGCGATGTGGCGTGCGCGTGACGCGCAGGTGCCGATGGGGCACATGGGCGAGGCCTGGGACGTTGCGAATGCCGCGCTGTTCCTGGCGTCGGACGAGTCGAAATATGTCACGGGGATCGAGCTCGTGGTGGACGGCGGGATTACGTGCAAGGCGGGGGCGTAAGCCCAGCCAGCACCGTCATCCTGAGGTGCGAGCCATGGGGCGCAACGCGCGCCATGGAGAGCCTCGAAGGATGAACGGCCCCGATGCAGCCGGGCCGTCGCCCTTCGAGGGCCGCTGAAGAAGCGGCCTCCTCAGGGTGACGGATTTACATTGGAGCTTGTCCGGGACGACAGCGATGACTCACTGCGCCAGCGCCAAGATCCCGCCGGCGAATGAATGCCACGCTGCCGTCTCACTGATCGGCCAGTTCAGCACCTTCACCGCCAGCAACGCCAGCGTGCCGGTGATGTAGACCGGATGCACGCGGCCCTCGGTGCGCCAGTCGCGCACCATGGCGACGACGAGCAGGAGCGAGGCGACCACGGCCGGCGCGATCGTGACGGGCACCGGCGGCGGGCCGGGCGGCCCGGGAGGCGCGAGGAAGGTCAGGAACCAGCGCGCGATCGCGGCATCGAGGATCGACACCGCGGCGAGCAGCATCAGGCGCTTGTGAATTTCAGGCCTTCGCGTGTTCATGATGGCGAGCACGAACACCACCGCAAAGAACGCGATACCGCTCATCGGCACGATCGAGAAGCCGATGCCGGCATCCTTCTGGCCAAGCGCTGCGGAATGCTGCATCACATGCACCGATGCGAGGAAGCCGAAGATCGTCATCGCGGTTGCGAGCGAAACGCCGACGATGCCGAGCGCGCGATGATTGACCACGCGGCCAGAGGCCGCGAGCCAGGTCTGGATCACGAAATAGAGAGACCAGGTGAAGAACAGGAGTCCGTGAAAATGAATCACCGGGCTTGCGGACAACGCACCGCGTGCAAGTGGCACAAAATAGGTCGGTGCGAAGCCGAGAAACGCGGTGGCCGCGCAGGCCAGCGCCATGTGGAGATAAAAATATCGTGTAGGCGACGCATCACGCGCGCGGACACGACGGTCGTCGATCATCGTAGTCATAGGGGATGAGTCTGGGGAGGCAGGGTTTGGTTCAATGCAGACCGCGCCTCCAACGTCGTCCCGGGGGGGCCGCAGCGCGAGCCCTGACGCGTAACCACAGGGAGCGGTTTGGCGCGGAGCTGGTAACTCCGGGTCTTCGCAAAACTATTGCTGCGGCGTATGGGTCCCGGATCTGCGCTTCGCTTGTCCGGGACGACAGCGGGTGTCTGCGGGCCTAGCCCCCGGCGCTCAATTCTGCGAGATCGAGCTCCCCCTCGAGCCGGTGGAAGGCATCGTCGCCGATGACCTCGGTGGCGCGGAGGTGGAAGATCGATTTGCGCGCGGCCTCGATGGCGCGGCGGCGCAGCGGATCGGCGGGGAGCTCGCCATTGGTGATGCCGCCATGCGGATCGTCGTCCGCCTGCATCAGGATGGCGCGGTATTCGAGCCGCAGGATTTCCGCTTCCTCCGACGGATCGTCCTCGATCGCATCGAGCGCGGCGCGATAGGCGATGGCGCGGCCGCGCGCGACCTCGATGCCGACGGGGTCGTCGTCCTTGAGACCGAAGGCCAGGATCAGCGGCCGCAGCGTCAGGCCCTGGATCACCAGCGATCCCAGCACGACGGCAAAGGCGATGAAGACGATGAAGTCGCGATAGGGAAAGTTTTCAGGCAGCGCAAAGGCGGTGGCGAGCGTGACGAGGCCGCGCATGCCGCACCAGGAGATGATGAGGCCGCCCTTGGGCGAGGCGACTTGCTTCGGATCCTTGGGGTGATAGATATCGTGCGCGATCAGCACGCGCAGCGTGGTGCGGTAGAACGTGATCCAGAGCAGCCGCACCAGCACCACCGTGAGCAGGATCCAGGCCGCTGCCACGCAATATTCCCAGCGCACCTCTGCATCCAGCCGCGTCCAGATCGGCCGCATCTGCATGCCGATCAGCATGAAGGCGAGCACGTTGAGCACGAACACCATCGTGTCCCACACGGCATAGGACGGCACCCGCAGCCGCGCCGGCATGCGCGCCGGCGCGGTGCGTGCGATGGTGATGGCGTAGATCACGATGGTGAGGATGCCGGAGAGGCCGAGATGCTCGGCCGCGATCCAGATCATGAAGGTGGTGGCGAACTGCACGATGATCGCGCTCGGTGCTTCCGTCACGCGCTCCATGATGGGCGGGATCAGGCGGGCCGCGACAAGACCGGCGACGACGCTGCCGACCAGCGCCAACGCCATGGTCGGCGCGACCTGGCTCCAGCTCAGATGCTCGGTCGCGACGGCGCCGACGGCGATGCGATAGATCAGCAGCGCGGTGGCGTCGTTGAGCAGGCTCTCGCCTTCCAAGACCTTCACCATGCGGTGAGGCAGCTTGACCTGGCTCAGGATCGCAACCGCGGCTGCCGCGTCCGGTGGCGCGACGATGGCGCCGAGCGCAATTGCGGCGGCCCAGGGCATGTCGGGCATCAGCCGGTGCGCGACATAGGCGACGCCGACGGTGGTCAGGCCGACCGCGGCGACGACCAGGGTCGAGACCGGAACCCAGTTGTTGCGGAGGTCCCGCAGCGAGGTGTCGAAAGCGGCATCGAGCAGGACCGGTGCGACAAAAAGCGCCAGTGCCAGGTCCGGCTCCAGCGCCCAGGTCGGGCTCGACGGCACGAAGGCGATCAGCGCGCCGCCGATGGCGAGAAAGGTCGGGTAGGGGACCTTGATCCGCCGCGCCAGCGCCGATAAGGCAACGGCGCCGAGCAGCAGCGCAATGATCCACTCGAATGTCGACACGATAGTCCCCGAAACCGATTTAAGCTGTGCCACAAGCTAGCACCAATCCGCCCCTATGATGGATAGTGCGGCCCCAAGGCAAGCGTGAAGAAGACTTTCCGACTGCAAGGATCATGCGTTTTCAAAAACTCTTTCAATTGGCAGCCGTCGTGGTGCTTTCAGCGCTCTGGCCCGGTTCGGCCCATGCCGCGACCGGCGACGCGCCGGCGGCCGTTACGCAGCTCGATATCGCGGCATGTCTCGCGGCGGCCGCC
>NZ_AKIY01000273.1 GCF_000282615.1 Bradyrhizobium sp. YR681
GCTGCGGCTCGAGCCGCGAGCATGCGGTCTGGGGACTCCGGCAGCTCGGCATCCGCGCCCTGATCGGCACCACCTTCGCCGGCATCTTCAACGACAATTGTGCCAATAACGGCCTGCTGACGATCAGCCTGGATGCGGCCACGGTCGCCACGCTGGCCGACATCGTCGCCAATCCCGCAAGCAACCGGCTCACCATCGATCTCGAGCAGCAGACCATCCGCATCGACGGCGGCGGCACCGTGCCCTTCGCGATCGAGCCCGCGCGGAAGGAGGCGTTCCTCACAGGCCGTGACGCGATCAGCTCCACGCTCGTCTTTGCCGACGACATCCGCGCTTTCGAGGTGCGGCACAGGGCGGACAATCCCTGGTTCTGAGCGCAGGCCGGGCCAATCAAACCAAAACGACAAAGGGAGGCATTCTTGACCGACACCACCATCAAGCTCGAGGAAACGACGCAGCCATCGACGCTCGCCGCGCTCAAGATCGGCCCGTTGCCGATCACGGTCTATCTTGCCGCCGCACTCGTTTGCGCGGCCGCGATCTACACCGGAAAGCTCCCGAACGACGTGATCGGCGGGCTCTCGGTGCTGATGCTGCTCGGCTTCCTGCTCGGCAAGCTCGGTCAGACCATTCCGGTGTTGAAGCGGATCGGCGGCACCGCCATCCTGTGCCTGTTCGTGCCGGCCGCATTGGTCAGCTACGGCCTGATGCCGGAGACCGCGCTGAAGGCGATCACGACGACCTTCCGCACCGCGAATTTCCAGTACTTCTTCATCGCCTGCCTCGTCGCGGGCTCGATCCTCGGCATGCCCCACCGCGTCCTGGTGCAGGGCTTCATCCGGATGTTCGTGCCGCTGCTGGTCGGCACGCTCTGCGCCATCGCCGCCGGTATCGCCGTGGGCCTGCTGTTCGGCCACAGCCCGAAGGAGACGTTCTTCTTCGTGATCATCCCGATCATCGGCGGCGGCCTTGCCGAAGGCGTGCTGCCGCTGTCGATCGCCTATGCGGAAATGCTGCACCGGCCGCAGGCCGAGCTCGTGGCGCAGATGGTGCCCGCCGCCCTGCTCGGCAACGTCGTCGCGATCGTCGCGGCCGGACTTCTGGCTCGCCTCGGCGAAAAACGCCGCGACCTCACCGGCCAGGGCATCCTCGTCAAGACCGGCGACAACGACATCCTCGGTCCGGCCCGAGCCGATCGTCCGATCGATCTCGGCCTGCTCGGTGCCGGCATCGTGCTGTCCTGCGTGCTGTTCGTGCTCGGCATGGTGCTCGCGCCCTATACCGGCATCCCCGGCCCGATCCTGATGATCGTCTCGGCGGTCGCGCTCAAGCTGACAAAGCTGCTGCCGGCGGAGATGGAGCTCGGCGCCTACCAGATCAACAAGTTCATGTCGACCAACCTCACCTTCGCGATCCTGGTCGCGATGGGAACGCTGCTGGTGTCGTGGCAGCAGCTCGTGGCCTCGTTCAATCCCGGCTACATCGCGGTATGCACCACGACGGTGCTGGCGATGGTGGCGTCCGGCTTCTTCGTCGGCAAATGGCTGAACATGTTTCCGGTCGAAGCCGCCATCGTCACCGCCTGTCATTCCGGCCTGGGCGGCACCGGCGACGTCGCCATTCTCGGCGCCGCCGATCGCATGGGCCTGATGGCCTTCGCCCAGATCGCCACCCGCGTCGGCGGCGCCATCATGATCGTGATCGCGACACTGGCGATGAAGGTGGCTTATTGAAGTGCGTGCACACGGCGGCCGGTGGTGCCTGCGACACCGGCTGCTGCTTCAGATGCGCCGTCCGTGGCGCGCTCTGTTGATTTTGGCGACCCATGGTGCTCTGCGGAATTTGGTATCCATGAACCATGAATAAGCGCATGATGAGCCATCACCGGCGTCTGACGGCATCCATCGGTGACTGAGAGCTTCTCGCGCTCCCGCCGATATGCGGAGCCACCTCCTTGCGAAACCCGATCAAGAGACACATCCCCCTGAGCGATCGCCTTGCCCAATTGGCGGACGAGGCCCGTCGCCGGGCCGAGGAGGCTCCGCCGGGAGTCCAGCGGGAAGCGCTTCTCAAAGCGGCGCGATTGAGCGAAACGGCCTCGCACATTCATAACTGGATGAGTTCGCCCTCCCCGAAAGCGCCGAAGTCGTGACAAAGCCGATCCGGTTGGCGACATCCTTCACGTCAAGCGAGGTCCGGGCCAAGAGCGGCGTCGGGAGGCCTCAAATATAAGTTGCAAATAATGAACGATATTTCATTTTGGTTGTTGTAGTCATGTTCCCCAAACGGAGAGGGAGCAGCCCGCAGCCAAAGTAGCCCCCGAATGATGAAATCTCTTGTCGCACTCGCGATATTCGCGCTCCTCGGAGTGTCAGCAATCGTGTTGCCCGGTTTCGCCCCTGAGGTGAAGGCGCGAGAATCCGTCGCTTTGGCAAAAGCAGATCGACTGGCGATCCATCCCGTCGCCCGAAATTGCCCCGGCCAAGTCTGGCCCAACTTCGAAGCATCCTGCCTGCGTAACAGCCAGTCCGATATCCTCGTTCGAGAAGCTCGTCTGGTGACGGCGCGCCGCTAGACCAACAATCGCAAGCGCATGCTGATCTTGTCGGCTGCTGCAGGAAAGTGTCATGGGTCAGATGTCAACAACTTCACCGCCGTTGCCGAACGTTCTCGTCGTCGAAGACGAGATGATATTGCGGATGCGCGCCGTCGACATCGTCGAAGATGCGGGATTCCGGTCAGTGGAGGCCGTCAACGCCGACGAAGCCATCTCAATTCTCGAGTCGCGGTCGGACATATCGCTCCTGTTCAGCGATATCCAGATGCCCGGCAGCATGGACGGCCTGAAGCTGGCCCACGCAGTGCACGACCGCTGGCCCTCGATCAAGATCGTATTGGTTTCCGGTCAGGTGAAGCCTTCTGACGCTGAAACGCCCGCAGACAGCCGCTTCTTTCGCAAGCCGCTGTCAGTCGAGGACATGATCGCCCAGTTGCAGGCAATGATCGGCGTGGGCGCGTTGGAGATCGTCCCGAGCACGACAGCGGTCACCGCCGAGGAAGCACTCCAGATCCTCCGCACGCCGCAAGAGGCCATCCTGGCGGCGGAGAACGACAACCTTCGCCTTTTACTGGAGCAAGCGGGTACTGACGCCAAGATCCTGCTTGCTCAAGCAGGCATTGAAGCTCAGCAACGCGACGCCGCCGACAAGCTACAAAAGCTCATCCTTGGGGAATTGCACCACCGCATCAAGAACACGCTTGCTACGGTCAGCGCGATCGCATCCCAGAGCTTCCGCGGCGCAATCAATCTGGAGCATGGGCAGAAAGCCATGGAAGGCCGCTTGCTGGCCTTGGGACGGGCTCACGATCTGCTGATGCAGGTCAGTTGGGCAAATGCCAGTCTCACGCATACCCTCAGCGGCGCTACCGATCCCTATGATGTTCAAGGAGGCAGACGCTTCCATTTCAATGGGCCGGACATCAGGATCACCTCCGGTGCCGTCATCGCGCTCGCGATGACGTTCAATGAATTGTGTACCAACACCATCAAATTCGGCGCGCTATCCAACTCCTCCGGCCATGTCGACATCGCGTGGACGGTCGACGACATCGGGCAGAGGCTGCGCTTGACGTGGAGCGAGGGCGGCGGTCCCCCGGTGGCGCCGCCAACACGCCGAAGCTTCGGCACCCGGATGATCGAGTCGCTCGGTCAGCAATTGAGCGGCCAGGTACACCTCGCCTATGAGCCGAGGGGATTTGCCTATCGGTTGGATGTACCGCTCAAATCGGTCGTGGCGGCGGCCGTATAGCGACGGGATCCTGCCGACCGAGCGGAGGCGGTGGACCTTCGATGCCGTGCCCTAAGCCATCACCACCGGCGTCTCCTCCGCTAACCCGTACACGCGCTGCGCCTTGGAAAATCCCGCGATCGGAAACTCGCCAAGCTCGCGCCAGTCGTGGCGGCAGGCATTGGCGAAGACTTCCGAGACCACGACGGTTCGCCCCAACCGGCCGGCGATCTTCTCCAGCCGCGCCGCGAGATTGACGGCGGGGCCGATGCAGGTGAAGTCGAGGCGGTTGCCGCCGCCGATATTGCCGTAGAGGATGTTGCCGACATGCAGCGCGACGCCGAAGCGGAAGCGCTCGACGATTTCGCCGACGGGATAAGCGAGCGCCTCGACGCTGGCGCGGGATTCGCGCGCGGCTTCCAGCACGCGCGCGCAGACATGGGTGGCATCGCCGACATATTCGTCGATCGGAAACACCGCGAGCAAGCCGTCGCCCATGAATTTCAGCACCTCGCCCCCATGGCCCCGGATCGCGGTGACCTGGCAGTCGAAATACTGGTTGAGGATCTCGACCACGGTCTCGGCCGGTAGCCGGTCCGACAGCGCGGTGAAGCCGCGCAGATCCGACAGCCAGATCGCGGCCTGCATGGTGTCGTTGTGGCCGCGGCGGATCTGGCCGCCGAGGATGCGCGCGCCGGCGCGGTTGCCGACATAGGTGTCGAGCAGCATCTCGGCGGTGCGGCGCAGGCTGATGATCTCGCTGACGCGCGCGAGCGGCGCCACGAGGGTCCGGATCGCATCGATGTCGCCGTCGCTGAACCCGCCGGGATGCCGCGTCACCCAGCTCGTCGCGTGGATCGAGCCGTCGAGATAGGGCATCGGCACCGCGAAATAGTCGGTCACGCCTTCGGCGCGCATGTCGTCGAGGAATGGAAACCGCTTGCTGTCCGGATCGTCCATCCGGCCGCGGACCTCGAGCCCCTCCTCGAACACGATCCGAAGCGGGCTCCTGGCGAATTCGGGCGTCTCCAGGATCTCGAAATCGACGGTGCCGATCTCGACCTTCTGCCCCTCCCGCCAGATGAAATTGCGGCCAAAAATTTCCGGGTGCAGCGTGCGGATGAAGATGCCGAAGCGCGACAGCGGCAGGCCGGCCGCGACCAGATGCTCGCAGACCTCGGCGATCATTTGCGACGGGGTCCCGGACGACCTCGCGCCGTCGATCAGCCAGTTGGTAATGCGCTGGATCTCGGAGTTTTGCATGTCCGCATTTGCGGACGAAGTTGTGGAGACGTCAAGCTGCGCGGTGGGCTGGTACCGCGACATGAAGGATCATCGCGCTGTGCTTCACCTCTCCCGCCGGAAGAGGTGAAGAGATTGCCCCTCTATCGCCCGACCTGCCCGCGGTCGCGCAGGAAGTGATCTGCCAGCACGCAGGCCATCATGGCTTCGCCGACGGGGACGGCGCGGATGCCGACGCAGGGGTCGTGGCGGCCCTTCGTAAAAATCTCGGTGTCGGCGCCGTTGCGATCGACCGTGAGACGCGGCTGGAGGATCGACGAGGTCGGCTTCACCGCGAAACGCACCACCACCGGCTGTCCGGTGGAGATGCCGCCCAGAATGCCGCCGGCATGGTTGGACAAGAAGCGGGTGCCGTCATTGCCGGTGCGCATCTCGTCGGCGTTCTCTTCGCCGGTGAGTTCGGCCGCGCCAAAACCGGCGCCGATCTCGACGCCCTTCACGGCGTTGATGGTCATCATCGCACCCGCCAGATCGGAATCGAGTTTTGCGTAGATCGGGGCGCCGAGGCCGGCCGGCACGCCTTCGGCGACGATCTCGAGCACCGCGCCGATCGAGGAGCCGCTCTTGCGGATGCCGTCGAGATAGGCCTCGAAGAACGCGGCCTTGTCCTTGTCCGGACAGAAGAACGGATTGTTGGCGACCTCGGCCCAGTCCCATTTGTCGCGGTCGATCTTGTGCGGGCCCATCTGCACCAGTGCGCCGCGCACCTTCACGTCGGGCAGCACCTTTCGCGCGATGGCGCCGGCGGCGACGCGCGTCGCGGTCTCGCGCGCCGAGGAACGGCCGCCGCCGCGATAGTCGCGCAGGCCGTACTTCGCCTCATAGGTGAAGTCGGCATGGCCCGGGCGAAACTTGTCCTTGATCTCGGAATAGTCCTTCGAGCGCTGGTCGGTGTTCTCGATCAGGAGGCCGATCGGCGTACCCGTCGTCACCTGCACGCCGGTCTCCGGATGCGCCATCACGCCCGACAGGATCTTCACCTGGTCCGGCTCCTGGCGCTGGGTGGTGAAGCGCGACTGGCCGGGCCGACGGCGGTCGAGATCGCCCTGGATATCGGCCTCTGTGAGCGGGATCATCGGCGGGCAGCCGTCGACCACGCAGCCGATCGCCACCCCGTGGCTCTCGCCGAAGGTGGTGACGCGGAACATGTGGCCGAAGGTGTTGAAGGACATCGCTGCTCGCTCGGTTCCGGCGTGTGGTAACGTGCGGGGGCCCGGGGGTCAAACCGCAAGGACAACCGGGACTGGCTTAACTATACTTCTCCAGCCGTCCCTCGCGGAACACGTAGACGGCGCCCTGCTCGATATAGAGCTCGGCGGCGCTGGCCGGCGTTTCCAGGCCGAGCGACACCATCAGGGCCCGGCAGGTGCCGCCATGGGCGACGGCGACCGTGTCGGTGCGGAGCTGGTCGTACCAGGCGCGGACGCGGACCTGCACATCGGCGTAGGTCTCCCCGCCTGCCGGGCCCACCGTCCATTTGTCGGCGAGGCGCCTGGCATAGATTTCGGGATCGGCCGCCTCGCTCTCGGCCAGCGTCAGCCCTTCCCAGCTGCCGTAGCCGATCTCGCGCAGGCGATCGTCGAGCGCGTAATCGGCGACCGGCAGTTCGAGCTTGCCGCGCGCGAGTTCCATGGTTTGGCGTGCGCGGCCGAGCGGGCTCGACACGTAAGGCAGCGCCGTCCTGTCCGTGCCGTCACGCTTGAAGAGATCGGCCAGCACGCCGCCGGCCTGCATGGCCTGGTCACGCCCGCGCGCATTGAGCGGAATGTCCTTGGTGCCCTGAAGCCTGCCGAGTGCATTCCACTCGGTCTCGCCGTGGCGAAGGTAATAGATCGTGGGCACGGGCATTCCGAGTGAGATGTCAGTCCTTGCTGCCGAACGAAATGTCCGGCGCGTCCGGGCGCTTCATGCCGAGCACGTGATAGCCGGAATCGACGTGATGCACCTCGCCGGTGACGCCGCGCGACAGGTCGGAAAGCAGATACAGCGCGCTGCCGCCGACGTCCTCGGTCGAGACATTGCGCCGTAGCGGCGCGTTGTTCTCGTTCCACTTCAGGATATGGCGGAAGTCGCCGATGCCCGATGCCGCGAGCGTCTTGATCGGCCCCGCCGAGATCGCGTTGACGCGGATGTTCTTCTCGCCGAGATCGGCGGCAAGATAGCGCACGCTGGCTTCCAGCGCCGCCTTCGCCACGCCCATCACGTTGTAATGCGGCATCCACTTCTCGGCGCCGTAATAGGAGAGCGTGATCAGCGAACCGCCGTCGGTCATCAGCTTCTCGGCGCGCTGCGCCACCGCCGTGAACGAGTAGCAGGAGATCAGCATCGACTTGGAAAAGTTCTCCGGCGTGGTGTCGACATAGCGGCCGTCGAGCTGCTCGCCATAGGCGATCGCATGCACCAGGAAGTCGATCTTGCCCCACTTCTCCTGCAAGACCGCGAACGCCGCGTCGATGGTCGCGGCATCGGTGACGTCGCAATGACCGAGCACGAGACCGCCGATCTCGGCGGCGAGCGGCTCGACGCGCTTCTTCAGCGCATCGCCCTGATAAGTGAAGGCGAGCTCGGCGCCGGCCGCGTGGCATGCCTTGGCGATGCCCCAGGCGATCGAGCGGTTGTTGGCAAGGCCGAGGATCACCCCGCGCTTACCCTGCATCAGACCTGAATTCTGCGCCATTTTGCTAACGTCCCGTGGCTCCCGTTCAGGTCTGGAGGTACACCAGCCCTCCCGCGCGGTACAGTCCTAATACGCGGCGTTAACGCTGTTTCGAGCGCCGGAATAGCCGTTCCGTTCGGGTGTTATGATGGTTGTGGCGCTTGCGCCGAACGGCAGGACATCGAAGACGGCATGAGTGCGTTTCGCCAAAGCGTGGAAGCCATGATCCCGGCGTTGCGCCGCTATGCCCGCGCGCTCACGCGCGATGCGGATGCGGCCGACGATCTGGTTCAGGACACGCTGGTGCGTGCGCTCCGTTCGGAGCGATTGTTTCTCGGAGGCGACGTCAGGAGCTGGCTCTATACGATCCTGACCAACCTCAACAAGAATCGGCGGCGCTCGCTGGCAAGGCGGCCGCAATTCACGCAGCTGACGGAGAACAACCCGGATGCCAGCGGGACCGAAGCCGAAGGGCGCGACATCGAGCGGGCCCTCTCGACGCTGGTCGAGGAACAGCGCTCGGTGCTGCTGCTGGTGATGCTCGAGGGCATGAGCTACCGCGAGGTCGCCGACATCCAGGGCGTGCCGATCGGCACCGTGATGTCGCGCCTGGCACGCGCCCGTGCCCACGTTAAAGCCTCGCTGGAGGGTGAGCGCCCGGCGCTCAGGCGGGTGAAATGATGGCAGGATTGATGCATCGCGTAGCGTCCGCCCGCAGCCAGACGAAGCGAGCGAAGTCGAGTCACGAAAGATATTTTGGGCCGCAGAGCCAGAGACGACCGATATGAACGACCGCAATATTCCCATTACCGAGGACGAGCTGCACGCCTATGTCGATGGCGAGCTGCCGGCGGAGCGCCGCGCCGATGTCGAGGCCTGGCTTGCCGCCCACCCCGAGGATGCCGAGCGGGTGCAATCCTGGCGCACCATGGCCGAGATGCTGCACGCCCGTTACGATTCCATCGCCCAGGAGCCGGTGCCGGCGCGGCTGGAGCTGGAGCGGCTGGAGCGCCGTCCCCGGCAATGGCTCTACGGCGCCGCCGCAGCCGTGCTGGTGGCCTTCGTCGCCGGCGGCTCGGCCGGCTGGGTCGCACATGGCGCCGCCAACGCGCCCTCGGTCTTCCAGAGCTTTACGGCGGATGCGCTCGACGCCCATCGCCTCTATGTCGTCGAGGTCCGCCACCCCGTCGAGGTTGGCGGCAACGAGCGGGACCACCTCCAGGCCTGGCTGACCAGGCGCTGCGGCTGGACCGTGTTCGCGCCGAACCTGGAGACGAGCGGGCTGAAGCTGGTCGGTGGCCGGCTCCTGCCGGGACCGAACGGTCCGGCGTCGTTCCTGATGTATGAGGGCGCCTCGGGCGAGCGGTACACGATTTACACCGCCAAGACCGAGAATGGTGCAACGCAGATGCGCTACGCCAGGACGGACAAGGACGGCGCGCTGTTCTGGTCCGAGCGGGGCGTCGGCTACGTCGTCAGCGGCGGCGGTGACCGCGAACGGCTGACCAAGGTGGCGCAGGCCGTGTACGACCAGGCAGAGAAAAACGGCACCTAGACAACCGCATCAAGTCGGTGCCTCGATTCCGACATTGAAAATTTGGAATCAAGACATCGGCGCGTCTCATTATCGCACCGGATGATCACGCGAAAATGAGCAGCGTTCGATCCGCCGATCGACGCGGGCGGCCTCGATTGGGGTTTTTGGTACCGCGCTGGTCCCCCTCTCGAGGCCGCACCTTTTTATCGGCTGCCCCGCCGGACAGCCGACACGTCGAGCACATGAAGCGCTACCACGCCTCAGGGATATGATGAGCATCATCTGCAAAGAGGATGCCGTAGACCTTAGGAGAACCCCTTCAGTTCGATCTCGCCCTAACCAAGCCCGCTACGTGGATTGTAGGGGTGCTGGTCCCGCCACTTTTCCATCAATGCTTCAAGCTCGGCGTCGTTCCCGTCCGGTAGCATAATCCTGATGGTGACAAAGAGATCCCCGGTTCCACCGGTTTTCGGCAAGCCCTTACCTTTGAGACGGAAGGTCCGGCCGCTGGAGGTGTTTTTCGGGACCGACAGCTCCACGGCATTGCCGAGGGTCGGCACGCGGACCTTGCCGCCGAGCACCGCCTCGTAGAGCGTGACCGGAAGGTCGATCCGCAAGTCGGCGCCTTCGACCTTGAAGAAGGGGTGCGGCGCGATGCTGATGGTGATCAGGAGATCGCCGGGCGGGTGGCCATGGGCGCTCTCGCCCTGCCCGCGCAGCCGGATCTGCTGGCCCTCGGTGACCCCCGCCGGAATCTTGACGTTGAGCTCCTTGCCAGTCGGCAGCCGGACGCGCTTCTCGCCGCCCTTGACCGCCTCTTCGAGCGAGACGCTCATGGCGACATTCACGTCGAGATCGAGCCCGACCCCTCCGGTGTCGAATTCGAACTGCCCGCCGCCGGCCCCGGGCCGCGCACCGCGCACCCCGCCGCCGAACATGCTGTTGAGGATGTCCTCGAACGCGCCGCCCCCCTGGCCGGGGCCGCCGCCGGAACGGAACGAATAGCTCTCGAACCCGCCAGGACCCGCGCCAGCGCGCCCGCGCGGCCCGCCGCCGCCCGGAAAACCCTGGAAGCGCGGCTTGCCGTCGGCGTCGATCTCGCCGCGGTCGAACTGCTTGCGCTTGTCCTCGTCGCCGATGATTTCGTTCGCCGAATTGATCTCGGAGAAACGCTCGGCAGCCTTCGGGTCATCCTTGTTGCTGTCAGGATGGTGCTTCTTGGCAAGCTTGCGATAGGCGCTCTTGATGGCGGCAGCGTTGGCGCTCCGCGGCACCCCCAAGACCTCATAGGGGTCGCGCATCCGTCACGTCTCCTTCAAGGAATCGAATTGTTCAAAGGGCTCCCCGCCCCACTTGAGCCTCATGTGGGGGGTGAGTGGCATTTTTGCAACTAGGGTCGCCGGCCGATTCTCTACGTTTGGAGCATGATCTTATCGGAAAACCGGTTCCCACTTCTCCGGATCATGCTCAGCTCCGCCACGGCTTTAGCGTATGAATCTCCCAACGGCCACGGCTGCTTTGGCAGCCGGCGCCCTGGAGCCAGCTTTCGGTGCTCCCGTTGACGTAGCTCGCCAGGAAATCGCGGCACTTGCGGCCGTCCTCGGCGGCGTAGGATTGCGCGATCGGCGTCACCGAGCCGCGCGCCCCGGTCTCGGGATTCTCCCAGTGCTGGCTCGAATCCTTGTCGCCCTTGCTCAGCACGTCGGAGGCGGCGTTGCGGGCAAAGGCGAGATCGGTCTCGGTTGGAGGTGCGTCCTTCGCCGGCCGCGCGATCGAGCCGGTCAGGTCGGCATCGTCGGCCTTGGCATAGGCATTCTTGTCGTTGCGGGAAAAGCTGCAGCCGCCGGCGCCGAGCCCGATCAGAATGATCGTCATGGCAAAGCTGGACGGCCCGATCGCCGATAGGCCAACGCGTCCCCATGCCCTATATAGGGCGGCAGCGGACAACAACGCGTTTTGGGCCGCGATACGCAACTCGGACTCCAGACATGACCGACACGACCTCGATGAAACACCAGACACCCTTAACATCCGGTGATTTCACCGCCGCCGACGAGCCTTTTGCGCTGTTCGAGGCCTGGCTGAACGAAGCCATCAAGAGCGAGCCGAACGATCCGAACGCCATGGCGCTCGCGACCGTCGATCCCGACGGGCTGCCGGATGTGCGCATGGTGCTGATGAAAGGCTTCGATACCGAGGGTTTTGTCTTCTACAGCCACATCGCCAGCCAGAAGGGCCGCGAACTCGCCGCAAATCCTAAGGCCGCTTTACTTTTTCACTGGAAGTCGCTGCGCCGCCAAGTCCGCATCCGCGGCAACGTGACGCCGGTGACCGACGCCGAAGCGGACGCCTATTTCGCCACCCGTCCCAAGCAGGCCCAGATCGGCGCCTGGGCGAGCAAGCAGTCGCAAGAGCTGGAGAGCCGCTTCGCCTTTGAGCAGGCCATCGCGAAAGTCGCGGCCAAGCACGTCATCGGCGAGGTGCCGCGCCCGCCGGGCTGGAGCGGCTGGCGCATCACACCGTCGCGGATCGAGTTCTGGCACGACCGCCCGTTCCGCCTGCACGACCGTATCGAATTTCGCCGTGACGCGGCCGGCCAACCGTGGTCCAAGACGCGGATGTATCCGTAAGTTTAGGCCGACCTGAAGGATGTCCATGCCGCATTCGTCCAATGCGCCGCGCCGCACGCTGCTCCTGACCGGAGCGAGCCGCGGTATCGGCCATGCCACCGTGATCCGCTTCTCCTCGGCGGGATGGCGCGTCATCACCTGCTCGCGGCATCCCTTCCCGGAGGACTGCCCTTGGGATGCGGGTCCTGAGGACCACATCCAGGTCGACCTCGCCGATCCCAAGGACACGACCCGCGCGATCTCCGACATCCGCAACCGCCTCGAAGGCGGCATGCTGCATGCACTCGTGAACAACGCCGCGATCTCGCCGAAGGGCCCGGGCGGCTCGCGGCTCGGCTCGGTCGACACCGATCTCGACACCTGGACGCATGTCTTCCACGTCAACTTCTTCGCGCCGATCATGATCGCGCGCGGACTGATCGAGGAATTGAAGGCGGCCAAGGGCTCGGTGGTGAACGTCACCTCGATCGCGGGCTCGCGCGTGCATCCCTTTGCGGGCGCCGCCTATGCCACCTCGAAGGCCGCATTGGCTTCGCTTACGCGCGAAATGGCCTCCGACTTCGGCCGCGTCGGCGTGCGCGTCAACGCCATCGCGCCGGGCGAGATCGACACCTCGATCCTGTCGCCGGGCACCGAGAAGATCGTGGAGCAGCAGATCCCGATGCACCGGCTCGGCACGCCCGACGAGGTCGCCAAGATCATCTACGTGCTGTGCACGGAGACCTCGTCCTACGTCAACGGCGCCGAGATCCACATCAACGGCGGCCAGCACGTATAGACGCTGTCGTCATTGCGAGCGAAGTGAAGCAATCCAGAGTGCCTCTGCGGAGACAGTCTGGATTGCTTCGTCGCAAGAGCTTTTCGCAATGACGGATGGAAACAACGTCAGGGAAGCAAGGCGATCCAGACAAAGCCGCCGCAAGACCTGGATCGCCCTTACCTTCCGTTCTCAATCGGCGCGGAAGCGACGCGACTGTTCACGCAGCCGGGGAGCTGCGGCATCAAATGCAGTCGAGCAGTCGTCGTCGTTCTCGCCGTCGAGCAGCGGAGCACCACAGTGCCGGCACAGGCGTGCCGACATCGACGACGCCTTGCCGCTCGCCAGGGTCTGACGATAGTGCGCCAGATCGATGACGTTGCGGGGCGACGTTATGTGTTTTTCAACCATGGTTGTTCCTCGCGGCTACGCACTGCTTATCGCAGACAAGTTTCGCGCAAACGTTCAGCCCACCGCTCAAATTTTACCGGAGGAATTGGGGCGGCAGGCACGCATCACCGCGCGGCCGCAATCCCGCTCTATTCTGCGACACCAAGCACGGTGTCTCTACGAACGCCGTAAGGTCTCGGTAGGTATCACAGCCACTTCTTCCACTTGAAGATCCAGTACGGCACGATGGCCGCGATCAGCATCAGCACCAGCGCAAACGGATAGCCGTGCGCCCATTCGAGTTCCGGCATCGCCTTGAAGTTCATGCCGTAGATCGATGCGATCAAGGTCGGCGGCATCAGGACAACGGCCATGACCGAAAACAGCTTGATGATGTTGTTCTGCTCGAGATTGACGACGCCGAGCATGGCGTCGAGCACGAAGGTGATCTTGCTCGAGAGATAGGAGGCGTGGTCGGTCAGCGAGGAGACGTCGCGCTGCATGGTCTTGAGCTGCTCGCGCATGTCCTTCGACCATTTCACGCCTTCCACCACCGCCGAGAGGAAGGCGACGACGCGGCCGATCGAGACGAGGCTCTCGCGCACCTTGGAGGTCAGATCGCCCTTGCGGCCGATCGAGATCAGGATCTGGGAATATTGCTTGGCGTGGCCGTGGCGCTCGCTCTCGGGCTCGAAGATGTCGTGGCTGACCTGGTCGATCTCGGCACCGCAGCGCTCCAGAATGTCGGCGCAGCGGTCGATGACGGCGTCCAGCAGCTCCATCAGCACCATTTCGCCGGTGATGCCCGGGGTGCAGGAGCGGGCCAGCTTGGCCTCGACCAGGGCGAACGGCTTTGGCTGGTCGTAGCGCACCGTCACCAGGCGGTGGTCGCCGAGGATGAAGGTCACCGCCGTGGTCCGGGGCATGTCGGTATCGGAATGGCACATCAGCGTCGCCGTCATGTAGCGCGCGCCGTTCTCGATATAGAGGCGGCTGGAAATCTCGATCTCCTGCATGTCCTCCCGGGTCGGGATGGCGATCCCCGCCAGTCGCTCCACCGCCTTGTCCTCGGCCGCGCTCGGATTGACGAGGTCGATCCAGACCGCGTTCTCCGGCAACGCCGTGAGATCCTCGATGACGGCCTTCCTGAGGGAGGTCTCGGAGGGAACGAACACAGAAAACATGCACAACTCCAGCAGGGGCCTGCGACAGAGTGACAGCCCTTAGCGCGATTCTGACAAGTTCAAGATGACAAGCACATTAACGGAGCGTTTGCATTTGTGGCGGCGGCGTGGCCCAACCGTGGCATGGAATCGACAGTTCGGCAGCCCGCGCCCGAAAATCCGCGCAAAGCCGCAAAACTTGCGGCAAAAAAGCCACAGCTGGGGTCTTGCAGCGCGGGAAAGGGTCCGAAACGCTGGAATTGTGGCAGATTTCAACGATAATAGCGGCCAACGGAGTCGTGGTTTTGGGCTTGGCTCAAGCTCCGCAAAAGCTTGTTGTTGTCGATTGGAACCAAATCATGTCGTCGCTGAAAGTTAAGCTGGGTATTTTGGCCGCTGGCCTGATGCTGTCGGGCTGCATGCAGGCCACACATTTTGAGGCGACTGACACCAAGGCTTTCAAACCGAAGGACAAGGAACTCCTCGCCAAGGTCCGGTACGAAAACACCCCGGTCGCCGAGCCGTTCCGCCGCGCCATCGTCGACTACCACCGCAAGGAATCGCCGGGCTCGATCGTGGTCGATTCCGACAACCACTATCTCTACTACGTGCAGGATGGCGGCAAGGCGATCCGCTACGGCATCACCGTCGGCGAAGAGGCGATGGCCTGGTCCGGCATCGCCAAGGTGGGCAGCAAGACCGAGTGGCCGGCCTGGCATCCGACCCCGGGCGAAATTTCACGCCTGGGCGTGCCGACCTATGTTGCGCCCGGCCCGGACAATCCGATGGGCTCTCGCGCGATCTATCTTTACTCCGGCGGAAAAGACACGTTGTTCCGCATCCACGGCACCAACCAGCCGGAATATATCGGCGCCTCGATCTCGTCGGGCTGCATCCGCCTGACCAACGAGGACGCGATCGACCTCTATGATCGCGTCAAGGTCGGCACCATCGTCGTGGTGCTCGAGCCGAAGCATGGCGACTCCCCCTACAATTCGCGTCTGGCGCTTGGCGCCGGCGGAACCGGCCAGGCGGGCAGCTACTGATCGCCGTCTGATCGCGAACATTCAAAAGCGCCGGTCTCACCGGCGCTTTTTTGTTGCGGGCCTGGACGGCTTGTCCGCCGGCTTCTGCCTGGGCGCCGGAGATTTTTCCGCCGCCTCGTCATCAGCTCCGTCCTTTGCCTCAGGCTTGTTCGTCTCGGGCTTGTTCTCGGGCTTGGCCGCGACCTCGCGCGGCGGCGCCTCCTCGGGCCGTTCCGCCGGCAACAGCGGTGCGACCTGCGGCAGGGGATCCCAGACGTTCCACTGGCAGATCCGGTAGTCGTTGCGCCGCTGCGCCAGATCAAGATGGATGTGGTCCTCGTGGTACCAGTCCGACCCCGGCCCGAGCACGGTGGAAAAGCGCGCGCAGACCGAATGCAGCACGCGCTCGCGCACGTCGCGCGACAAGGTGCGGTCGGTCAGACCGATCGACTGCCCGTTGGCGAGCTTGATGGCGCGGACATCGAGCGCGTTGGCCTTGCCGTGCTCGGACAGCATGGCGCCGACCACACGGTTACGGCCGCGGCACTCAAAACTGTCGAAATTGTCGAGATCGCTGATGGTCGAGCCGAGGCTGGTGGCCAGCGGCACCATGTCCTTGCGCACCCAGTCGGCAATCGCGGACGCCATGGTGCAGCGGAGGACCGCCGCCGGCTTGACCGCGACCTTGCGCTTGTCGGGCAGCACGATGGCCTCCAGACGTACCAGATCCTCGCCGCCGCAGGCGCCGGGGCCACGGATATCGGGGATGGAGGGCGCGATCGCGATCTCCTCGGTCAGCGCCAGGCGGCAAGCCGAGAGCTGCTTCTCGGGCGGCGGCGCAGCCTCGGCGGGCTTGTTGGGGCTCGGCTTGTCGGAAGACGGCTTCCCATCCGCCTCTGGGGGTGCCTCCTCCGATGCCTTGGGAGCCTCTTCGGGGCGCGGTTTCGGTAGCGGGATCTTGGCCGAATGAACCGTCGCGCGCGGCCGTGGTGCAGCAATGCCAAAGATATCGAGCGGCGCAGCATATTTCCGCGCCTCAGCCGGATCCCCAAGCAAGAGCGTCAGCCCCAGCGCGGCGGTAACCATTGCCGCGCCGGTGGACATATAGCCGCGACAAGACCATTTGCGGCGAAAGTCCGGCAGGCTAAAACTCATGACAATTCTTTGCCCCAGCGCTGAGAGCGATAACAAAGTCCAGCCTTACTCGGAGGAACGTCTGAATGCTTGGTCTGATGCAAGATTGGCCCCTGCTCTGCCACCGGATCATCGAACACGCCGCCAGGATTCATGGCCAGCAGGAGGTCGTCACGCGGTCGGTCGAGGGACCGATCCATCGCACCACCTACGGCGAAATCCACAAGCGCGCGCTCAAGGTCTCGCAGGTGCTGGAGCGCGACGGCATCAAGCTCGGCGACCGTGTCGCGACGATCGCCTGGAACACCTGGCGCCATCTCGAAGTCTGGTACGGCATCATGGGGATCGGCGCCATCTGCCATACCGTCAATCCCCGCCTTTTCCCCGAACAGATCGCCTGGATCATCAACCATGCGCAGGACCGCATCGTGATGACCGACATCACCTTCGTTCCGGTCCTGGAGAAGATCGCCGACAAGCTGCCAAGCGTGGAACGCTACGTCGTGCTCACCGACAAGGCGCATATGCCCGAGACCACGCTGAAGAATGTGGTGGCCTACGAGGACTGGATCGCAGAGGCCGACGGCAAATTCAAATGGAAGGACTTTGACGAGAACACGGCGGCAGCGATGTGTTACACGTCAGGCACGACCGGCGATCCGAAGGGTGTGCTGTATTCGCATCGCTCCAACGTGCTGCACGCGCTGATGGCCAACAATGTCGACGCGCTCGGCACCAGCGCCTCCGAGACGATGCTGCCGGTGGTTCCGCTGTTCCACGCCAACAGCTGGGGCATTGCCTTCTCCGCGCCCTCGCAGGGCACCAAGCTGGTGATGCCCGGCGCCAAGCTCGACGGCGCCTCGGTCTATGAACTGCTCTCGACCGAGAAGGTGACCCATACCGCGGGCGTTCCCACGGTGTGGCTGATGCTGCTCCAGCACATGGGCGCCAACAATCTGAAGCTGCCCGACCTGAAGATGGTGATCTGCGGCGGCTCGGCGATGCCGCGCTCGATGATCAAGGCCTTCCTCGACATGGGCTCCAACGTGCGCCACGCCTGGGGCATGACCGAGATGAGCCCGATCGGCAGCGTCGCGGCGCTGAAGCCGCCGTTCCAGAACGCCGCCGGTGAGGCGCGGCTCGACGTGCTGCAGATGCAGGGCTACGCGCCCTTCGCGGTCGAGATGAAGATCACCGACGATGCCGGCAAGGAACTGCCCTGGGACGGCAAGACGTTTGGCCGCCTCAAGGTCTCAGGACCTGCCGTCGCCAAGGCCTATTACCGCGTCGACACCGACATCCTCGACGAGGAGGGCTTCTTCGACACCGGCGACGTCGCGACCATCGACGAGGCCGGCTATATGCGGATCACCGACCGTTCCAAGGACGTGATCAAGTCCGGCGGCGAATGGATCTCCTCGATCGACCTCGAAAACCTCGCGGTCGGCCATCCCGCCGTGGCGGAAGCCGCCGTGATCGGCATCTATCATCCCAAATGGGACGAGCGTCCGCTGCTGATCGTGCAGCTCAAGCAGGGCCAGCAGGCCACCCGCGAGGACATCCTGAAATACATGGACGGCAAGATCGCCAAATGGTGGATGCCCGACGACGTCGCCTTCGTCGACGGCATCCCGCATACGGCCACGGGCAAGATCCTGAAGACCGCATTGCGCGATCAGTTCAAGGAGTACCGCTTCCCGAACGCGGCGGCGTAAGGCTCGGTGCCACCCTCCCCGTCAGGGGAGGGTGAACGACCCTTGAATTTGCCGCCGGGCCATGGTCTCAACGGCGCATTGTCGCGCCAATTCGGCCGGCACCGCCCCCAACTATCCGGCAGAGCTCACCCGATGGCCCGCAGGTTTTCCGCTCCCTATCAGACGGAGCCCGTGTCCAGCCTCGCCAGCTGGGCACGCAATCTGGCCGTGTTCGCGGTGGTGGCGGTCGTGGTCTCGATCGTGATCGTCCGCTTCGGCTTTCTGGAGCCGAAGCCGGCGCTCGTCACCTTCTTCGGCGGCCTTGCGATCGCCGGGCTCTCGATCCTTTTCGGCCTCGCCGGCTTTGCCGCGATCTGGCAGAACGGCTCGCGCGGCATGGCGCGCATCCTGCTCGCCTTCCTGATCGACGGGGCGATCCTCGCCTACCCCGCCTATCTCGGCCTGCAATACAGCAAGCTGCCGCCGATCCACGACATCACCACCGACCCGATCGACCCGCCCCGCTTCGACGCGTTGGCGAAGCTGCGTGCCAGCGACGGCGCCAATACCGCCGTTTATGCCGGCCTCTATTCGGCCGAGCAGCAGCGTCAATTCTACCCCGATATCGAGCCGATCGAACTCGAAATCCCGGTCGATCGCGCCTATGCGATCGCGCTCCAGCTGGTCAACAAGCGCAAATGGCTCGTCATCGACGAGCGCGCGCCGCAGCCACCGCGCCGCATCGGCCGCATCGAGGCAGTGGCACGCTCGCCGATCATGGGCCTGCGCGAGGACATCTCGATCCGGGTCGTCCCCGACGGCGAGGATTCCCGCGTCGATATCCGCTCCGCCTCGCGCTATTTCGAGAGCGACCTCGGCAGCAACGCCGCCCGCGTGACCAAATTCATCGACGATCTCAACACCGCCGCGGACGCCGATGCGCTCAAGCCGGTGAAGAAGACGCCGGTGGCGCCGCCGAAAGCGCCGGCGAAGACGGTGAAGAAGTGACGCGATAGAGCGTCATCCCGGGGCGCGCTTTAGCGCGAGCCCGGGATCCATCGCGCCGCAGAGTTTGTCGATGGATGGATTCCGGGTTCTCGCTTCGCGAGCCCCGGAATGACGGGCGGGTTAACCCGCCATCCGATACGTCCCGCCGATCACGGGATCGCCATCCGTCGCGACCACGCCGCGCGCGACGAGGTCTTCCAGATGCGCCAGCACGGAATAGCCGGCCGCCGTCGTCAGCCTGGGATCGATGCCGATATAGATCGCGCGCACCATGGTCGGGATGTCGGTCTCGCCCTTGGCGAGGCGATGCAGGATCGATGCCTCGCGCGCCTTGCGGTGACGGATCAGGAAGCGCACGAAGCGCTGGCCCTCCGGAATCTCGGGGCCGTGGCCGGAGAAATACAGATCCTCCTCGCGCGCAGCGAGCCGGTCGAGCGAGTCCATGTAGTCGATCATCGAGCCGTCGGGCGGCGCCACGATCGAGGTCGACCAGCCCATGACGTGGTCGCCGACGAAGTTGAATTTCCGCTCGGGCCAGGCAAAGGCGAGATGGTTGGCGGTATGGCCGGGCGTCGCCACCGCCTCCAGCCGCCAGCCGTCGCCTTCGACGACATCGCCATGGGCGATCCGGATATCGGGCACGAAGTCGCGATCGGAACCGGATTCCGGATTGTGCTTCTCGCTCTCGAAGCGCGGGCGCGAGGCGCGGTGCGGGCCCTCTGCATAGACAGGCGCGCCGGTCGCCTGCTTGATCCGCGCCGTGTTCGGCGAATGGTCGCGGTGGGTATGGGTGACGAAGATATGGCTCACCGTCTCGCCGCGCACGGCATCAAGCAGCGCTGCGGCATGGGCCGCATCATCAGGACCGGGATCGATGATCGCGACGTTACCCCGGCCAACGATGTAGCTGACCGTGCCGGTGAAGGTGAACGGGCTCGGATTGTTACAGAGCACCCGCCGCACGCCGGGGCGGACTTCCTCGACGATTCCGGGCTGAAGCGGGAAATTGCGGTTGAACGGGACGTCGTCGTTGTCGGACATGGGACTTCCTGTGCACTGCAGCCCCACTCTGCCGTCATACCCCGCGAAAGCGGGGTATCCAGTACGCCGTGGCGTCGGTGGCGAAGGCGAGGTCTCTGGAATACTGGATCGCCCGCCTTCGCGGGCGATGACAGCGGAGCAAACGAGCCACGACCGGAGAACGCGGCGTTCAGAAAAACGCCTGGATGCCCGTGATCGCGCGGCCCAGGATCAGGGCGTGGACGTCGTGGGTGCCCTCGTAGGTGTTGACCGTCTCGAGATTATGGACGTGGCGCATCACGTGGTACTCGGCCGAGATGCCGTTGCCGCCGTGCATGTCGCGCGCGACGCGGGCGATGTCGAGCGCCTTGCCGCAATTGTTGCGCTTCATGATCGAGATCATCTCGGGCGCGAACTTGCCCTCGTCCATCAGGCGGCCGACGCGAAGCGAGCCCTGCAGGCCGAGCGCGATCTCGGTCTCCATGTCGGCGAGCTTCTTCTGCACCAGCTGGGTCGCGGCGAGCGGCTTGCCGAACTGCTTGCGGTCGAGCGTGTACTGCCGGGCGCGATGCATGCAGTCCTCGGCCGCGCCGAGCGCGCCCCAGGAGATGCCGTAGCGGGCGCGGTTGAGGCAGCCGAACGGGCCCTTCAGGCCGGAGACGTTGGGCAGCAGCGCATCCTCGGGCACCACGACGCCGTCCATCACGACCTCGCCGGTGATCGAGGCGCGCAGCGACAGCTTGCCGCCGATCTTCGGCGCGGAGAGGCCCTTCATGCCCTTCTCCAGCACGAAGCCGCGGATCTGGTTGTCGTGCGCGGCCGATTTGGCCCAGACCACGAACACATCGGCGATCGGCGCGTTCGAGATCCACATCTTGCTGCCGGTCAGCCGGTAGCCGTCCGAGACCTTCTCGGCACGAGTCTTCATGCCGGCCGGATCTGAGCCGGCGTCGGGCTCGGTCAGGCCGAAGCAGCCGACCCACTCGCCGCTGGCGAGCTTGGGCAGATATTTCTTGCGCTGGTTCTCATCGCCATAGGCGTAGATCGGGTACATCACCAGCGAGGACTGCACAGAGTTCATCGAGCGGTAGCCTGAGTCCACCCGCTCGATCTCACGCGCGACGAGGCCGTAGGCGACGTAGCTCGCATTGGCGCAGCCATATTCCTCAGGGAGCGTGATGCCGATCAGGCCAAGCTCGCCCATCTCGTTGAAGATCTCGCGATCCGTCGTCTCTTCGAGATAGGCCTTGGTGACGCGCGGCAGCAGCTTGTCCTGGGCGTAGGCGCGCGCGGTGTCGCGCACCATGCGCTCGTCTTCGGTCAGCTGCTCGTCGAGCAGGAACGGATCGTCCCACTGGAAAGAAGCCGCAGCCGGCTTGTCCTTGGCCTGAGGGCGCACGCTCATGAAACGTCCTTTCGCATCTGGTTCCGTCAAAATTTGCCCGACAAACTAAAGCGCCGCGGCAACAAGTGCAAATGCATCCTGGTTTCGGTCATTCCGGGGCACGCAACCGCGCGAGGCCGGAAATGACGTCGTCAGATTTCAAGCTGCTCGTTGGCGACGATCTCGATGCCGAAGCCCGACAGGCCCTTGTAGTCGTGCACCGAGGACGTGAGATGGCGGATCGAGGTGACGCCGAGATCGCGCAGGATCTGCGCGCCGACGCCGACTTCGCGCCACTGACGGTTGCGATCGGCCTCGGTCGCGCTCTCATCGGGCAGCGCCGCCACCGGAACACCGGCCGCGCCGTCGCGCAGGTAAACCAGCACGCCGCGGCCGGATTTCTTGAAATGCTCGAGCACGGCCGCCATGCGCTTGTGGCCGGTGAAGATATCCTTGACGATGTTCGGCTTGTGGAAGCGCGTCAGCACGTTCTTGCCGTCGCCGACGCCGTTATAGACGAAGGCGACGTGGGCGATGGAGTCGAACGGCGAACGATAGGCGTAGCCCTGAAGCGGTCCGATCGGGCTCTCGGTGACGAAGGTCGAGACCCGCTCGATCAGCTTCTCGCGCGCCTGGCGGTAGGCGATCATGTCCGCGATGGTGACGTGCTTGAGCTTGTGCTGGGCGGCGAAGCGGGCGACCTGCTCGCCCTTCATCACGCTGCCGTCGTCGTTCATCAGCTCGCTGATGACGCCGACCGGCGGCAGGCCGGAGAGCTTGCAGAGGTCCACCGCCGCCTCGGTATGGCCGGAGCGCAGCAGCACACCGCCGTCCTTGGCGATCAGCGGGAAGATGTGGCCGGGCCGGGCGAAGTCGTTGGCGCCGGCATTGGGATTGGACAGCGCGCGGCAGCACGAGGCGCGCTCCTCGGCGGAGATGCCGGTGCCGCCGTCGGGCTTGTAGTCGATCGAGACGGTGAAGGCGGTGGTATGCGCGGAATCGTTGTGGGCCACCATCGGATCGAGCCGCAGCCGGCGCGCATCCTCGCTGGTCACGGGCGCACAGACGATGCCGGAGGTGTGGCGGATGATGAACGCCATCTTCTCGGCGGTGCAGAGCGAGGCGGCGACGATCAGATCGCCCTCACCCTCGCGGTCCTCGTCGTCGGTCACGACGACGAGCTCGCCCGTGGCGAAGGCCTGCAAGACTTCCTGGACGCTATCGGGCATTTCCCAATCTCTATCGTTGATGGGCCGGAGGCTTAGCCGGACGCCTTAGCCGGACTTGGCGCCAAGCGCTAGTGTCCTGGACGCAACCGCATATGCCCGATGGCGGGCCGGCCCGCGGGCCTCAGGCTTGCACCGAAGATACCAGGGATATAGGCGCGCAGGGCCCGGACGGAAGGCGGCCACGCCCCCGTCAAGGCAGCACCTCGCGCCGCTCGCCGAGCCGCTGGTCGAGCTCGGCGCGCTTGTCCGCGAGCAGGCCGGCCTGGGCGGCTTCGATCACGGTAAACAGCTCATGAGCGTCGCTGAGCCGGGTCACGGTGACGTAGCTGGCGCCGGCCTCGTAGAGCTCGCCGACATCCGACAAGAGATCGGCCGTGGCGACGATCATGGCGGTGGGGTTGAGGGTGCGGACGTGGCGGACCAGCTTCTCGTTGCTGGCCCCCTTCAGCAGCGCATCCGGCACGCTGAGGATGATCATCTCGGACTTGCCGACGCCGGCATGGAGCAGCGTGTCGGCGCTGCTGATGTCGCCATAGATCACGTGCAGGCCGCGCGACAGCAACGTCTGGTACACATTGGGATTGAAGTCGATCACGGTGATCTGCTCGAGCAGCACCGGGGCCTGCCGCTCGATCTCGGCCAGCAGCGCGCTCGCCGCACGGAAAAAGCCGAGGATGACGATGCGGCGGGCCTCGCCATGGCCGCCCTCGTGCCCCTCCTCGCCATGGCCGTTGCCATGGTCGAGGTCCTTCAGGCCGATCCGCTTCAGCGGGCCGATCGCCCAGCGGGTGATCTCGTCGCTGCGGCTCATCGCGAAGGTCGAGAGCACGGCCAGCACCACGAAGGCGAAGGAGGCCGCATTCGCCGTCTCGGCCGCGATATGGTGGTCTGCGACGCCGGTCTGGATCACCACGAGCGAGAACTCGGATATCTGCGCAAGATTGAGGGCCGGCAGCAGGCTGGCGCGCAGGCCCTGCTTCATCAGATAGAGCGGGGTGAAGGTGGTGACGAGGCGGCTCGCCACCGTGAACGCCGCGATCATCAGCGCCAGCCCGATCACGGAGAGGCCTGGCACGGGAATGGTCATGCCGAGCGCGACGAAGAACAGCGTGATGAAGAAGTCGCGCAGCGTCGTGACCTTGGCGGTGACGTCGAGCGCGTACGGGAAGGTCGAGAGCGAGACGCCGGCGATCAGGGCGCCCATCTCGCGCGACAGCGACAGCCGCTCCGCGGTCTCGGCGACGAGGAAGCACCAGGCGAGCGCGCCGAGCAGGATCAGCTCGGGGCGGCGGGCGATCTGGTGGAACAGGCGCGGCAGCACATAACGGCTGACCAGCAGCGCGGCGGCGACCAGCACCGCGACGCGGCCGATCGACAGCAGGATGACGCTGACTTCCAGATTGGCGAGGCTCGGCTGCACCGCCAGGAACAGGATGGCGAAGATGTCCTGGAGCACCAGCACGCCAAGCGTGATGCGGCCCGGCAGCGTATCGAGCTCGCGCTTCTCGTAAAGCACCTTGACGATGATGACGGTGCTCGACAGCGCACAGGCGACGCAGAGATAAATCGCGTCGAAATGGCCGCCGCCGAGCGACAGGCCGATGCCGACGAAGAACAGCACCCCGAGCAGGCAGCCGCCGAGAAGCTGTCCGCCCGCCGCGAACAGGATCACCTTTCCCGCCCGCACGATCTTCTTGAGGTCGATCTCCAGCCCGATCATGAACAGCATGAAGATCAGGCCGAGCTCGGAGATGACGCTGATCGATTCCTGCGACTTGACCCAGCCGGCACCGAATGGACCTATGCAGAAGCCGGCGATAAGGTAGGCCAGGATCAGCGGCTGCCGGGAGAAATGGGCCAGCAGGCCCAGCATCCAGGCAAACAGAATACAGAGAGTGATGTCGCGAATGAGCTCGTGCATGCCAAATTGGTCCGTTTTGCCGCACCCTAGTGACCGAGTGCAACGCGGCAAGCGAGCAATTCGTCACATGCGGATCGTGCTCTGGCTGATAGCCCTGCTAGGTCCGTTGCTGTCCGCTGCCCCCCTTAGCGCGCAGCCCAAGGTCAATATCGAGCAAAACTTCGCCGATTCGCTCACCGCACTGCCAAAGGAGGAACTTGCCGTCTCCGGCGGGTTCTACGTGCCCGCCTATTCCAGCGTCGCGATGAGCCAGGGCAAGCTGCGCGTCGACTTCTCGGTGACCTTGAGCGTGCACAACGCCTCCGAGACGCAAGCACTGGTGGTCAAACGCATCGCCTATTTCGACACCGCAGGCAAGCAGGTCGAGAGCTATCTGAAGGCGCCGGTCGCCCTGAAGCCGCTCGCCACCGTCTCGATTTTCATCCCGACCGACGACGTCCGCGGCGGGACCGGAGCCAACTTCCTCGTCGACTGGGCCGCCACGGGCGAGATCGCCGAGCCGGTTGTCGAGGCCTTGATGGTTGGCGGCGTCGCCAATGCGCATTACGCTTTCATCAGCCAGGGACGCCCGACCAGGACGGCCACGAGGAAATAGAGGTGGTCCCCCCCGGACGACCAGCACGACGTAAGGCAAGCCGGCGCAAAGCCGGCCGCTCAACAAGAACAAAACGAGGAACGCTCCCATGACGTCCAGCTTCGATTTCGCGCCCCTGTTTCCCGCAGGGCTGCCGGCCCCGACTGCGCGCTGGACAGGCCTGGCCAAATACAGCTTCGTCGGCGGCAACAACGATTCCGAACAGGTCCCGCTCGACGAGCTGATCGAGGCGGCCAACGCGGTGCTGCGTCGCGAGGGTCGATCGCTCGCCACCTACGGACTGGCGCATGGGCCGCAGGGTTATCTGCCCCTGCGCGAATTCCTGGTGACAAAACTGAAGCGCGATGCCGGCATCAATTGCACCGTCGATGATCTCCTGATCGTCTCCGGCTCGCTTCAGGCGCTCGACCTCGTCAACGCGACGCTGCTGACGCGCGGCGACACCGTGATCTTCGAGCAGGACAGCTATCAGGGCTCGCTGACCCGCCTGGCGCGGCTCGGCGTCAACGTCGTCGGGATCCCGCTCGACAAGGACGGCATGCGCATGGATTTGCTGGCCGCGACGCTCGCCGATTTGAAGAGCCGCGGCATCCGGCCGAAATACATCTACACCATCCCGACCGTGCAGAACCCGACCGGCAGCATCATGCCGGAGAGCCGCCGCGCGGAGCTGGTGCGGCTCGCGAGCGAACATGGCGTGCCCATCTTCGAGGACGATTGCTACGCCGACCTCGTCTGGTCGGGACAGCGGCCGCCGGCGATCCATGCGATGAGCCCGAACGGCGGCGTGATCCATATCGGCTCGTTCTCGAAATCGATCGCACCGGCGCTGCGCGTCGGCTTCATCGTGGCGCCCTGGGATGTGATGTCGCGAATGCTGTCGCTGAAGACGGATGCGGGCTCTGGCGCGCTGGAGCAGATGGTGCTGGCCGCCTATTGCAAGCCGCACTTTTCAACTCACGTCCCGGCCCTGACCAAGGCGCTGCGCACCAAGCTCGACACGCTGATGGAAGCGCTGAACGAGCAGTTCGGAACGGCGGCGGAATTCGAAGAACCCAAGGGCGGCATCTTCCTCTGGGTGAAGCTGCCCGACCAGGTCGATGCGCTGAAGCTCTATCAGGCCGCGCTTGCCGCCGGGGTCTCGATCAATCCGGGGCCGGAATGGTCGACCGACAAGCCCCATTCCAGCTCGCGGCTCAGGCTGTGCTTTGCGAGCCCTTCGCATCAGCAGATCCGCGATGGCGTCGCCGTGCTGGCCGAGGTCTGCCGCAAGGAGTTCGGCGTGCCGGCCCGCAGCGCCAATGTCGAGAAGCGAACCTAACGGCTCATCAAGCCGCCTCGGGCTGGCTGCCGTGCATGGCGGAGGCCAGCCGCAGCAGCAGCACGATCGAGACATTGCCCTTGCCGGCCTCGATCTGGGCGATGTAGCGCTCGGAAATCCCGGAACGGCGGGCCAGCTCCCGGCGCGACAGCTCGCAGCGGGCGCGCGAAGACCGCAAACGGTCGCCCAGCTCGGCCAGAAACGCGGTCTCGGAATATGGCGGCAGGGCACGGCTCCCCGGCAGCACTTCGCCCGCAAAATCCATGACTTGATTCAGCATCGGTCTATCCAATTTCGCCTTCGGGAGCCGCCATCCTACCCGCAATACGGCGGGCCTCATTGACGCGGATCAAATTCGCGGGCAATCGGCGGCCGCCGTGGACGGCCGCGGGCGGGATGCTACACTTTGGAAATCTTCGAGGGCGGGGCCTTTCCGGACATGACGTGTTTTTTGAGCCGCTGGACCACGGCTGCGGCGGTGTGCATGGCGTTGACGTCCCCGGCCGGCGCCGAGACGCTTGCGGCGACGGTGGAGCAATGGGGCCTGCTCGGCTCATGGGCGGTCGATTGCGCTGCCCGGCCCGACCGCGACAAGGGCGCCCTGCTGACTTACGAGATCCGGAAGGACGGAAGGGTGATGTACCGGCGCGAGTTCGGCGACGCCAGGGACGAGAACGAGGTGGTGTCCGCCACGGTCAACGCCGAAGGCCTGCTCAACGTGATGGTGTACTTCCCGTCGCTGCATCAGGCCCGCGAGTTCGGGCTGCTGCTGGCGAAGGACGGCAGCATGCGCGCGATCTACAATCGCAGCGAGCGCGGCGCGTACACGATCAGGGACGGCAAATACGTCGCGACGGGTGCGCCGACCCCCGCGCAGCAGCGCTGTGATTAACCACCTGAACATCCGTTCAGAATTCTCTGCCAGTTCCTCCGGAACGTTCGCACACATGCGTCGTTCTCCTGTGCATTGAATTGGAGGAGGACATCATGAAGAAGCTTGGTTATGTGATTGCGGCTCTCGGCGCGCTCGCGGTTGCGGCGCCGACACTGGCGAGTGCCGAGACGGTGGTGATCAAGCGCGGTCACCATCATGGCTACGGCGCCCGCGCCGAAATGCGCGAGCATCGCGATCATGGCTGGCATCGCGGCCACCATCGCGACCGGGTCGTGGTGATCAAGCGCAGTCACCGTCACCACTGGGACTAACGCGCAACGCATCAAAGAAATGGCCCCTCGCGGGGCCATTTCTTTGCGTTCTCGACATGTCAGGCGAGATTAATCCCATGCCGGCGCGAAGCCGGGATTGACGCAGCGCTTGTCCTTGGGCAACGCGGCGATCTTCTTGCGGTCGGCATCGTCGAGCACGATCTTCAGCGCGTCGAGATTGGCCTGCTGGCTCTCCCGGCGCGAGGCCTTCGGGATCGCGGCGACGCCGTCCTGGTCGAGCAGCCATTTCAGCGCGACTTGCGCGGCCGTCGCATCGTGCTTGGCGCCGATCTCGGCGAGCACCGGATCGGTCGCGAAGCGCCCCTGCGCCAGCGGGCAATAGGCAACCAGCGGGATCGATCTGGCGTTGAGATAGGCCAGCACCTTCGATTGATCGAGCATGGCGTGATATTCGATCTGGTTGCAGGCGATCGGCGCCTTGATGTCCTCGACCGCGATCTTGAGCAGCGCCGTGGTGAAATTGGCAACGCCGATCGCCCGCGTGCGCCCTTCCTCCTTCAGCCTCATCAGGGTCTCGAACACCGCGCCCCAGTTCGCGGACTTCGACGGCCAGTGCACGAGATAGAGGTCGACATGGTCGAGCCGCAGCTTGGTCAGGCTGGCGTCGAAGGCGCGGCGGATCGCATCGGGGCTGAGGTTCTCGTGCCAGACCTTCGTCGTGACGTGCAGCTCGCCGCGCGGCACGCCGGCCGCGGCGAGCGCCGCGCCGATCGCTTCTTCATTGGCGTACATTTCGGCGGTGTCGATATGGCGATAGCCGATCGACAGCGCGCTCTCGACCGCGGCGCGGCAGGCATCGCCCTGCATGCGGAAGGTCCCGAGGCCGAGCTTGGGCATGTCGATGCCCTGTGTCTTCAGATGATCCATGAAACAGGCTCCTGACGTATTTCAACCCGCCGCTTACCCACGGTGAGGCCGCGGGGACAGACCCTTCGGTGATGGAAAAGAAATGGCGGGAACGCTCAGTATAGAGCGGGAGGCGCGGGGCGGCCAAGCAAGATCGGGTTAGCGGCCTAGGAATGCTGCGCCACCACGGCCGGGCGCACCCGCGGCTGCGGCACGATGTCGACCGACCAGAGGTCGCGGTTGTCGACGTCCTTCAAGGTCACGGTCATCACGCCACTGCGGCCGTCGATGTCGACCCGGCCGAAGAACTGCAATCCGAAGCACGGCGCGAGGTTCTCGCCCTGCGCCTCGCTGCAGCCGTTCTGGTACATCGCGACCGGGCCAAAGGTATCGTCGAGCTCGCCCGGGCCCCAGGTGCCGGCGTGGAGCGGGCCGGAGACGAACTCCCAGAACGGCTCGAAATCCTGGAATTGCGCCTTGTTCGGATCGTAATAATGCGCGGCGGTGTAGTGCATGTCGGCGGTGAGCCAGACGGTGTTGCGCACGCCGGCGCGCTTGAGGTAGCCGAGCAGATCGGCGATCTCGTGCTCGCGCCTGTCAGGCGGCCCATTGCCGAGCGCGACCGCGTCGAGACTGACGAGGCCGATCGGCAGGTCGGCCGCGATCACCTTCCAGGTCGCCCGCGAGGCCGCAAGCTCACGCTTCAGCCAGGCGAGCTGCTCGGCCCCGAGAATCCAGCCGCGGTGATCGTCGCCCTTGTTCCAGGTCGCATCGCGAAAACTGCGCATGTCGATCATGAAGACATCGAGCAGCGGACCGTAGCCGATCTTGCGATACACCCGGCCCTGCCGCGCGCCGAGGTCGCGGATCGGCATGAAGTCGAAGAAGGCGCGGCGGGCGCGCGCGACCAGGCGCGGGGTGCCGTCGTCCTCGTAACCGGCTTCGTCGTAGCTGCCGGTCGGCGACCAGTCGTTGGTAACCTCGTGGTCGTCCCATTGCGCGAGCATCGGCACCTGCGCGTGGAACGCGCGGAAGTTTTCGTCGAGGTGATTGTATTTGTAGTTGCCGCGAAACTGCGCCAGCGTGTGCGCGGCCCCGGATTTTTCCTCGGTCACCAGATTGCGCCAGGTCTCGCCATTCGGCAGCTTCTGCTCCGAAGGGATCGTGCAATCGGCATAGATGTGATCGCCGGAATGGATGAAGAAATCGGGGCGATTGTCGAGCATGGTGCGATAGCTGCGATAGCCGCCGCGTGAGATGTCGATGCCCCAGCCCTGCCCCGCGACGTCGCCCGACCAGACAAACGAGATCGACCGGTCCGCGGCCGGCGCGGTGCGGAAATGACCAACGCGGCTTTCGCCCGCGATGCCGGCGGCGATGTCGTCGAAGCGCACGCGATAGAAGATGTCCTGCCCGGGCGGCAGATTGTCGAGCTGCAGTTTTGCGGTGAAGTCGGCATCGGGCAGCGCGTCACGCGATGCGGACGCAACGATGGTCTTGAAGCTTTCGACGGTGGAGCACTCCACCTGCATGCGCGCGGGCCGGTCTGCGCGCGCCCAGACCACGGCGGAGCCGTCCGCGACGTCGCCGGACTGGATGCCGCCGGCGATCTGCGGACGGTCGGCGGCGCGGCTGAGGTGCGGCTTTGCGAGCGCTGCCAAGGCGAGGCTGGACGTGGAGCGGACCAGGAACTGCCGCCGGGTCCATGCGCGCGAGGCGCGGAGCGATGCCATTCAGGAAACCTTCGTCGAATCCCGACGGAAGGTGCCTGCGCCGTTTGACTGCCGGCTTACGGTTTCTTGACTCCAGGCCTACGGTTTTGCGACGCGGGGATGACAGCTGGGGCGAGCCTAGATCGAACTCGGAAGCGCGCCACCTTGATTGCCATCACGCCTTGCCGCCTTCCTCGCCTGTTGCTCCAATCTAGCGAGCCATGCAGCCAGGATCGCCAACGGGTGCGTTACGAAAACACTGCGCGCGTGCCACAAACTGTAGGTGTACACGGCCTCGCTGACCTCGGCGAGCTTGCCGTGTTCTGCCAGATAGAAATGCTCCCCGACGATCTTGCCGTTGATCGCATCGCCGCCGAGCGCGAATGCGCCAACGGCAAAGGCCACGAAGTTCAACATGCACAGGGAGAAAGCGACCAGCAGGCACCGATAGCGGAAATCGGACATCGGGCATCATCCCGTTCCACCGCCTCGCACGAAGCAGTGGATATCAATCGCAGCGAAATAAGTCTCGCCTCAACGCTGCCAGCTGCAGATGCCGCCCGAGCGGCAGGGCCAGGTCTGGATGCGGGTATCCCTCGCCTGTGCGTCCAAGGGGTTGCCATGGCGATGCGCGAGCCTGGTACGTGCCGCGCCACGCGGCTGGGCGCTCCTGGTGTGAGCGGCCTTCGGCTCGGCTACGCGCACGCGTTCGGCGGCGACCTTCTTGGGCACGTCGACCGGCTCGGCGCGCGCCTGCGCCTCGTTACCGCCGCGCGCCTCGAGTGCGACCGGCGCGAATTGCGTCTCTGGCCCGAGCCGCCTGGGCGACAGCACGGCCTTGGAAAGATCGAGACTCAGATACTCGCCGGGCTTGTAGTCGTCAGCACGCGCGATGCCGCCCCATGCGAGCACGAGGGCAGCGGCAACAGCAAAATGAACGCTCTTCAGGACCACGGACGCCTCCTGAAATTGATTGTTGAGAGGTAATTTACCTCTATTTAGGAGGCGCCGCGCGCAATACCAGCGGTCAGTTCCCGCATTGGTTAAGAAGTTTGGCGGTGTCAGGCGACCTTTCGCGTCGCACCCGTCCCGTCCAGGAACCCCATCAGGCGGCTGCGGATGATCTGGTCCGCCTCGGCCATGATCCGATCGACGAGTTCCTTGCAGGTGGGGATGTCATGGATGAGGCCGGCGACCATGCCGCAGCTCCAGGCGCCCGCATCCATCTGCCCGTCCAGCATGATCCTGGGATAGACCCCCGCGACCTGGTCGTGGATGTCGTCGATCTTGAGCTTATCGCCCTTCTCGCGCTCGATCTCGATGAGGCGGTCGACATTGGCGTTTCTCAGCACGCGCTCGGTGTTGCGCAGGCTCCGCATGATCAGGCGGGTGTCGAGTTCGGTCGCGGCGACAAGCGCGTTCTTCACGTTCTGATGGACTGGTGCTTCCTTGGTGGCGATGAAGCGCGTGCCCATGTTCATGCCGGCCGCGCCCAGCGACAGCGCGGCGACGAGGCTGCGCCCGTCGGCCATGCCGCCGGAAGCCACGAACGGGATCTTCAACTCCTCCGCCGCGCGCGGCAGCAGGATCATGTTGGGGATGTCGTCCTCGCCGGGATGGCCGCCGCACTCGAATCCATCGACGCTGACGGCGTCGCAGCCGATGCGCTCGGCCTTCAGGGAGTGTCGAACCGAGGTACATTTATGGATGACCTTGATCCCGGCCGCCTTCAAGGCGGGCATGTAGGCTTCCGGGCTGCGGCCCGCGGTCTCCACCGCCTTGATGCCGCCTTCGACGATGGCTGCGATATATTCCGGATAAGGCGGCGCCGCGAAGGTCGGCAGGAAGGTGAGATTCACCCCGAACGGCTTGTCGGTCATGTCGCGGCAGCGCGCGATTTCCTTCGCGAGCAATTCCGGCGTCTTCTGGGTGAGACCGGTGATGATGCCGAGCCCTCCGGCATTGGAGACGGCGGCGGCAAGCTCGGCAAAGCCGACGAAATGCATGCCACCCTGGATGATGGGGTGCTCGATGCCGAACAGTTCGGTGATCGCGGTCTTCACTGAAGTGCCTCCCGGGTTTTTCGGATTGTGTGGCATCAGTCTAGCCGCAGTCTCCTGCCGCAGTCACCATTTCTCTCCGAAGGACCGAGCGGCTGAAAAAGCTGGCGGCGGGACGCTGCATGCCAAGCAGGTGCATATCCATGCGGAGCCGGGACGAAGGGAAGCGGTGGGACGGGTGCTCAATGCCCCCGCGCCGGCGCTCCCAGATCGATCGACCGCAGCACCGCTGCCGTCGGGATCATCAGCATGGCGATGATGGCAAGCGTCCAGAACACGTCGATATAGGCGAGCAAGTCGACCTGCTGCTGCAAGGTCCTGCCGACCCAGGCCACCGCCTGCGACGCAGCATCGCTCGCATTCGAGCCCTGGGCCTGGAAGAAACGCGTCATGGTATCGATGGTCTGCTGATAGCCGAGATCGGACGGCGCGGCGTGCTCGATCAGGCGGCTCTGATGGAATTGCTGGCGCTGGGCCAGAACCGTCTGCGCCAGCGCCACGCCCATGGAGCCGCCAATGTTGCGGGCGACGTTGATCAGCGCGGAAGCCTGATTGGTCTTGTCGGGAGGTACGCCGTCATAGGACGCGGTCGTGACCGGCAGGAACAGGAAAGGAAGACCCATCGCGAGGAAGATGCGCGACAGCGCCGCGTAGCCATAGGTGATGTCGCCGGTCAGCCCGGTCAGGTGCCACATCGATAACGCGACCACCGCCGCACCGAACATGATGAGGTATTTCGGCTGGACGGTGCTGACCAGCTTTCCCACCACGGGCATCAGCATCAAGGTGGCAATGCCGCCGGGCGACAGAGCGAGGCCGGCCAGCAGCGCGGTGTAGTTCAGCTCGGTCTGGAGCAATTGCGGCAGAATCTGCGTGGTCGAGATGAGCACCGCACCGGTGCCGAGCATCACCAGGAAGCAGGCGGCGAATTGGCGCCGACCGAGCAGACGGAGATCGATGATGGGCTCGTCGCGTGTCAATTCCCAAGGGATCAGCGCGAGCAGTGACGCGGCCGAGATCACAGCGAAAGTGACGATCAGGTTCGAGCCGAACCAGTCGTTGCGCTGGCCCTCATCGAGCACGTATTCGAGCGACCCGAGGCCGATCGCGACCAGTGCAAAGCCGACATAGTCGACGCGCAGGCCCTTGCTCAGCAGCCTCTCGCGCTCCTCCTCCGCCCCGGACGGCTCCTTGACCAGCGTGCCGACCAGAAACAGCGAGAGCAATCCCATCGGCACGTTGATCAGGAACACCCAATGCCAGGTGTAGGTGTCGGTGATCCAGCCGCCGAGAGTCGGGCCGATCACCGGCGCGACCACCACGGCGACGCCGTAGATGGCAAAAGCCTGGCCCCGTTTATGAGGTGGGAAGGAGTCGGCGAGAATCGCCTGCTCGCTGGTCGCCATGCCGCCACCGCCAAGCCCTTGCAAGATGCGGAACAGGACCAGCGACTGCAAATTCCAGGCGAAGCCGCACAACAGCGACGAGACCGTGAAAGTCGCGACACAGATCATGTAAAAACGTTTGCGGCCGATCACGGTCGACAGCCAGCCCGAGATCGACAGCACGATGGCGTTGGCGACGAGATAGCTGGTGATCACGTAAGTGCTCTCGTCGATGCCGACTGCGAGGCTGCCGGCGATGTGGCGCAGCGCGACGTTGGCGATGGTGGTGTCGAGCACCTCCATGAAAGTCGCGATGGAGACCACGAAAGCGATGAGATAGGGATTGTGCCCGCCGGCCGCCGAGCGCTCCGGCGACCAGCTACCGGCAGGGGCGCCGCCTTGCGTCGCGTCGGTCATCGCACCCTGGTCCAGGGCACGACCGACATGCCGGGACCGACAGGCAGATCAGCCGGCCAATTGTCGACCACGATCTTCACCGGCACGCGCTGCACGACCTTGACGTAATTGCCGGTGGCGTTCTCGGCCGGCAGCAGGCTGAAGGCGGTACCGGAGCCACGCTGCACGGAATCGACATGACCGGTCAGCTTGCGTCCGGGATAGGCATCGATGCGAATTTCCACCGGCTGACCTGGCCGCATGTCGTTGAGCTGGGTTTCCTTGTAGTTGGCGACGATCCAGGCCTCGTCGGGCACGAACATCATCAGGCTCTGCCCCGCGGTCACGAAAGTGCCCTTGGCGCCGGAGAGCTTGACGACCCGGCCGGACTGCGCGGCAACGACGCTTGTGTATTGCAGGTTCAGGTTCGCCTGATCGAGCTGCGAGCGAGATTGATCGAGTTGCGCCCTGGCGCCTTCGAGCTGCGCCTGAAGCGTCTTGATACCGACTTGCGCCGTGGTCACCGCGGTCTTCGCCCGCTCGGTGTTGGCCTGCTGCGCCTGAAGATCGGAGCGGGTCTGCTGCTGGCGTTGCACGGTGCCGGCGCCCTTCTCCACCAAGTCCTGGGCGCGGGCAGATTCCTCCTGTGCGAATTGGAGCTGCGCCTGCGCCTGTTCGAGCTGCGCCTGCGCCTGCTTGATCTGCTCCTGCTGGGAAACGAGCTGCGCCTCGACATTGGCGATGTTTGCCTTCGAAACCGCAACCTGCGCAGCAGCCTGCTCGATGGCTATGCGATAGTCTCGTTCGTCGATCTTGGCGAGAAGATCGCCGGCGTTGACATGCTGGTTGTCCGTGACCGGGATATCTGTCACGTAGCCGCCGACCTTCGAAGCCACGGAAAAGCTGCGCGCTGCGACAAAGGCGTCGTCGGTGGATTCGTAGTGACGCACTTCGAGCCAGTAGAGCAGACCGCCAACGAGGGCCGCGATCAACACGACTGCGCCGACGCTCGCGAGCAGCCAATGCTCGCGCAAACGTTCGCGCAGTAATGGCTTCCTGGCCGGCTTCTGCTCCTTCGCGTCACGGGTCTGATCAGGAGACGTTCTTGGAGCTTCCTTGGCCCTCTGCGGCTGCTCCGCGGACGGCCCACGCTCCCGGGTTTGAGCATCCACGGTGCATACCTCGGTACTGAGCTGGCGCCCATCGGACCGGCTCTTGCCGGCGCGCCGCAGACCTAACCGCAGCGCGGGAGCGTGGTTCCGGTGGCATCCGCGCTGCTGTCATGCATGACAGACCGATCAAAAAGAAGCGCGGCACCTCTCGGCACCGCGCTCAATTGTCTTGTAGTCGCGCACCCATATTCTTCAGTGCGTCTTGGTGTCATGCCATTTTTCGAGATCGGGCTTGGTTTCGTCCGACTTCTGCTCTTTCTCCGGAAGGCCCTTCCAGGGCTTGTCCGTCTGTCTGTGCGATCCCCAGTCGGTTTGATGCCGGGGGTCGTCGGTCGGCCGTTCCTTGCTCATCGGATCTCCTTCCGGTGCTTCGCTTACGCGAAGGGGACGCCGTAATAGGAGTTGATGCCGCGCACCGCCGCATCGTCTCCCCAGTTCCAATCGCTCCGCTCGCCATATTTCGGCGCGCCTTCGAGCGACTTGGCGGTGATCCCGGTGACATAGCCGCCAAGTTCGGTGTCGTATTTCAGCGACTGCCAGGGCAGCGGATAGTGATCGTTACCCAGCCCCAGAAATCCGCCGAAGCCGAGCACCGCGTAGGACACCTTGCCGCTGACCTTGTCGATCATCACCCGCTCGATCGAACCGATCTTGCTCCGATCCGCGCCATAGACCGACGTTCCCTCGACCTTGTCGCTGCCGATCAACCGGCCCATTTCGCTGCGGTCCAATTCGCCTTGATTCAACATCTTTATTCTCCACTCAGCCAGTGTGTGGACCAACCTGTTCCGACGGCGATCGTTCCAAAACGGGGCTCGGCGGCTGATCAGGAACATCGCTGGAAACGCGTGGTTCTCTTAATCCCGATGCAAGAAACCGCACATCAGCCTGCAGCAGAAGGAATGAACCATGAGCGACTTCCGCGATATCCAGCACGGCGTCAACGATCCCGTCGACGGCGTCGACGTGAAGCGGCAGTTCAATGACAACAGGACGCCGCACGAGCGGGCGCAACATCATGCCGACGTGCGCGCCGAGCCCACGGCGTCGTCGAGCGAGCCGTTTTTGCCGGAGCGACTTCGGCGCAAACCGACCGATCCGATCAACCCGCGCACGGGCCGGAATCCGACGGATTAGGAACCTCGCATCCCACGCTGGGTTGGTCAGCGCTGTCGCGTGGCAAGCAGCCACGCCGCCAATTCAGAGGGACCGGACCATGAAACGAACCATCCTCGCTGTTGCCTGCGTGCTGCTCGCAGGCCCCGCGCTTGCCCAGTCGCTGGGCGAAAAGACCGGCGTCAATTCGGCGCTCGGCGTCGCGCCTGCGACTGCCGACTTCGTCAAGGAGGTCGCGATCAGCGACATGTTCGAGATCGAATCGAGCAAGCTCGCTGTGCAGAAGGGAAATACGCAGGAGAAATCCTTTGCGCAGCAGATGGTCACCGACCACACCAAGACCAGCGGCGAGCTCAAGGGGCTCGTGGGCGGCGGCAAGGTGCAGGCGACCTTGCCGACAGCCCTCGACAGCTCGCACCAGAGCAAGCTCGACAAGCTCAAGGGCGCTACGGGCAAGGACTTCAGCTCGGACTACAACTCCTATCAGGTCAGCGCCCATGAGGATGCCGTGTCCCTGTTCGAGCGCTACGCCAAGGGCGGCGACAATTCCGCGCTGAAGGATTGGGCCGGCAAGACCCTGCCGGCGCTCAGGCACCACCTCGACATGGCCAAGGAGCTCGGCAAGGCGCCGAGCGTCGGACAGTCCAAGTAAACATTGGACATCTTCCGAGGACGCCGGCCTGTCCGGCGTCCTCTCGTTTGAGCAACGATGCCCGACTCCTTACGCTGAAGCGCAAAGTCGGGGATGCCCCATTCGCCGCGGACTCGCCAGCGCGATCGCGCCGTAGATCATCGCTTTCGGCTGCGGCATAGTCGGTGCGCAACTTGGGCCGTGGTCTCGGTGTCGATCTGGTGGTTGAGACGAAAGCTTCGTCGTCTCCCGCTCGCCGTCCTGACGCTGGCCACGATCAGCGGGGCGCCAGAGCTTCTCGCGGCATCAGGAATTCAAACATCTCGGCCGCGGCCTGGAGCTGCTCGAGGCGCGCGGCAACCGAGGCGCGCTGATGGCCGTCCGGCAGGCTCGCAAGCTGTTGCTCGAGCCGAGATCTCTGCACTTCCAACCGTTGCTCGAATGTGTGGGGTTCAGAGCGTCTTCGCATCGTCCGTCCTTGGTGGTTGCAGGCCCGGGCTGTTGGCCCAGCGCTCGACTTGCTCGATGACCTTCTGGTGGCTTGGGCGCACCGGCTTGGGTGCTTCGCGTTCCTCGGAAAGCTGGCGCGGTAACCTGACTTCGTCCGTCATGGCCCGTCTCCTTCTGCCCCAAGAATGCGCCCTCCTGGACGTCAATGCAAGTCATAACTTATTGATATTGCTTGATAATATTGCTAAGTTGATGTCTTTTTGGACTCTTGTGGAACCCTTGCCAAATTGGCTCGTTGAGTAAACTACTCAACTTGCTCAATTTGCGTGATTGACCATGAACGACCTTCGCGCCGAGCGCCTTCAGGTCATGCTCTCCCCGGAGGAGCTGGCCGCAGTCGACGATTTCCGGTTCAAGCACCGCATGCCGACCCGGGCTGCTGCCGTTCGCGAGCTCCTCAAATTCGGGCTCGCAGCTGCGGGCATCGAGACGAGCATCGAGCCGCCCACGGGCGTCAAATCAAGCGAAGTCGGTGTGTTCGGCCGTGGGCCGGACGGACACACGCCCGGAAAAGGCGGCGGCGACCTCGAGGATTAATTGCCTGTCCTTCACAGCAAAACGACCCCGGCACAGTGGGGTGCCAGGGCCGTCCTTGGAGATTGCTTCCGGCGCACCGGGGGCATGACAGCCGAAAGCAATCCATCGACTCTTCGCGAAGGGATTCGTTCCTTCCGATAACTAGCCGGTCGGCGCGCCGCCGGAATCGTCCGGCATCACGCCGGAGCCCGGCGTCTTGGCGTTGTCGTTGAGCTTGGGATCGCGTGTCGCTTCACGCGACGGCGAGCCCTTCTGATCGGTCTTGTGCACCGTCTGCGCACGCTGCTTGTCGCGCGGTTGATCCTCCGCCCGCTTGTCCCTGACGATGCCGTGGTCGGAATGGGCCATGATGTCCTCTCGCCTCTCCAGATGTCTCGAAGCGGCTACGCACGGGCGCAACGAATGTTCCAGCGCGCGAGAGCGACAACGCTAGCTGTGCGCCGCGTGGATCGCAGCCGAAGCATTTTCCTGATGCACCTGGCGTACCGTCGTGACCGTCGCGAACGCGACCGAGACGCCAAAGGCTAGAATGAGTGAGAGAAGAGCCAGACGTGGAGCCATCGCAAAACCTCCTTCTGGAAAAATGAGAGCGATCGACTATTCCTCGATGATCCCTGATTGGTCGCTCACATTCCGTGAGCGGTCTCACACGCCGATTCACACAATCGGGAGGTGTCAGGCATCCTGCGTCTGGAGGACGCGGACCTTGACGGGCGGAATCTCGCCATCGAGCCAATCCTGCTCGTTCGCCAGGGCCGTCCAGGCGTCCGCCATGCGCGAATAGCGCTTGTGAGCGGGCTGCCCGTTCGCTCGTTCGGCGAGCTGAAGGCAGTTGTCGGCGTTGTCCCTGAAGATGTCAGACTGTTTCATGGATAACATCTGGGGACGGAACTCCGCCGTCGCAACCGCCCTTACCGGATCGTAACGTGCGGGAACTTTGCACGCCATCAGTCATTGGAAAGGCATGCGGATACTTGTCGCAATCCTCCTGGCGTTCCTCAGCACCACAGCATTCGCCGACGCGACTGGCGAACGGGGGACGAGCGACCGCGCGCCGACTGCAACCGACGTCATCGGCAGCCTCTACACGTTCAGCCGCTTTCAGCAGAGCCTGCTGGAGAGTACCGATCTGAACGGCAATGCCGAGGTCAAAAACCTCGCCGCCTTGCGAGCCGAAGAGGCGGCCAAGCGCGACAAAGCCCTAAAGGAGATTCAAGAGGCGATCGGCACCGAGCCGCGTGTCGACAAGAGCACGGCGAGCGCCAGCCTCGCCGAGCCCGAGACTTCGGACGGACCGGCCTATATCAGGACGTTCTACGCCGCGCAGATCCCCGAATATGAATCCACCATTGCCCTGCTCGAACGCTATCTCCAAGCGCCCGACAATGTCGCGCTTGCAGCTTTTGCCCGCGACCAGCTGCCGGTGCTGCGCTCCCAGGTGAAGGATGCGGAGCGGACGATGGCAGACCGATAGCCCCGTCCCGGCGCCCGCCGCGTGCCGTACCCCTGTTCTCCCGATATGACTGCAAAAGCGGCAATCCAAAATTCCCTGGAACCAGATGGAACCAAATGCCTGGACCGTCGTTATTTTGGCCGGGCTGAGCAGAGCAGGTTCCATCTTCTCGCGCCGCATCCTTGGCGCTTGATTTCGAATTTGGCTGACGCTCTAGTTTGATCAATTGCGTCGCGCCCCAGATTCGGTCGGCGCCTGCGGGGGAATCAGTATGAGCGACCTCGATCCCGGAACTGCATCACGCTCCGGTCGTCGCGTCCCAAAGCCAAAATCCAACGGAATGTCGGAGCCGGATTCCCGGCCGGAATTGCTGCTCGCGCTACAAGCCATGCGCAGCGGCGATTTCTCGGTGCGCATGAGCGGGGACTATCTCGGCATCGACGGCAAGATTGCCGACACTTTTAACGAAATCATCGCTGCCAACCAGCGCATGGCCCAGCAGCTCGAACTGGTCGGCCAGGTCGTCGGGCGCGAAGGCAAGACCCGCCAGCGCGTCAAGTTCGGCCTCGCCTCCGGCTCCTGGGCCGACATGGAAGGCTCCGTCAACACGCTGATCGACGACCTGCTGTGGCCGACGCGCGAGGTGACCCGCGCGGTCGCGGCGGTGGCGCAAGGCGACCTGCTCCAGACCGTCAAGCTCGACGTCGACGGCCGTCCGCTCCGCGGCGAGTTTTTGCAGTCGGCGAACATCGTCAACACCATGATCAAGCAGCTCGGCGTGTTCACCTCCGAGGTGACGCGCGTCGCGCGCGAGGTCGGCACCGAAGGCAAGCTCGGCGGCCAGGCCCAGGTGCCGGAGGTGACCGGCGTCTGGAAGGATTTGACCGAGAGCGTCAACTCGATGGCGAACAACCTGACCAACCAGGTTCGCAACATCGCCGAGGTGACGATCGCGGTCGCCAACGGCGACTTGTCCAAGAAGATCACCGTCGACGTCCGCGGCGAGATCCTTCAGCTCAAGGAAGCCATCAACACGATGGTGGACCAGCTTCGCTCCTTCGCCTCCGAAGTGACGCGCGTGGCGCGTGAGGTCGGCACCGACGGCAAGCTCGGCGGCCAGGCCATCGTGCCCGGCGTCGCCGGCACCTGGAAGGACCTGACCGACTCCGTCAACGCGATGTGCGGCAACCTCACCGCCCAGGTCCGCAACATCGCCAACGTCACCACCGCCGTGGCGCGCGGCGACTTGTCCCGCAAGATCACGGTGGACGTGCGCGGCGAAATCCTGGAGCTGAAAGACACCATCAACACCATGGTGGACCAGCTCAACTCGTTTGCCTCCGAAGTCACGCGCGTCGCGCGCGAGGTCGGCACCGAAGGCAAGCTCGGCGGCCAGGCCCAGGTGCCCGGCGTCGCCGGCACCTGGAAGGACCTCACCGACAACGTCAACTTCATGGCCTCGAACCTGACCGCGCAGGTCCGCAACATCGCCGACGTCGCCACCGCCATCGCGGGCGGCGACCTCTCCAAGAAGATCACCGTGAACGTGTCGGGCGAAATCCTTCAGCTGAAGGAAACGCTCAACACCATGGTGGACCAGCTCAACGCCTTCGCCGGCGAAGTCACGCGCGTCGCGCGCGAGGTCGGCACCGAGGGGCGGCTCGGCGGCCAGGCCAACGTGCTCGGCGTCGCCGGCACCTGGAAGGACCTCACGGAAAGCGTCAACTCGATGGCGTCGAACCTGACCGCGCAGGTCCGCAACATCGCCGAGGTCACGACCGCGGTCGCCGGCGGCGACTTGTCCAAGAAGATCACCGTCGACGTGCGCGGCGAAATTCTCGAGCTGAAAGACACCATCAACACCATGGTGGACCAGCTCAATGCGTTTGCCGGCGAAGTCACGCGCGTGGCGCGCGAGGTCGGCACCGAAGGCAAGCTCGGCGGCCAGGCCCAGGTGCGCGGCGTTGCCGGCACCTGGAAGGACCTCACCGACAGCGTCAACTCGATGGCCTCGAACCTGACCGGCCAGGTCCGCAACATCGCCGAAGTCGCGACCGCCGTTGCGAAGGGCGACTTGTCGAAGAAGATCACCGTGAACGTG
>NZ_AKIY01000274.1 GCF_000282615.1 Bradyrhizobium sp. YR681
GTCATTGCGAGGAGCCCTTGCGACGAAGCAATCCAGACTGCCTCCGCGGAAACATCTCTGGATTGCTTCGCTTCGCTCGCAATGACGGTGTTTGTGGCGACGACCTTTCTCAATCAAGGACACCTTTCATGGCCTCCATCCACAACGACATTTCCCTCCCCGCCCCCGCCCGCGACGTCTGGGACGCCGTGCGCGATTTCGGCGCACTGCCGCAGCGGCTGGCGCCGGGCTTCGTCACCGCCTGCACGCTCGACGGCGATGCGCGCATCGTCACCTTCGCCAACGGTTCGGTGGCGCGCGAGGTGCTGGTCGATTGCGACGATGCGCGGCAACGCCTCGTCTATGCGATCGCCAACGAGCGGCTGAAGCATTATAGCGCCTCGGTGCAGGTGATCGCCGAGGGCGATGCGAAGTGCCGCCTCGTCTGGATCATCGACCTGCTGCCGAACGAGCTTGCGTCTTACGTCCAGGCGCAGACCCGGGACGCGGTGATCGCGATCCACAAGGCGTTTCCGCCCGCCGCAGCCTAGCGAGGGGCCACGCACTGCGGCTCTGTGATTTTTCTCACAGAGCCCGCTCCTCCCCGGCCGTAACCATGGCGGCGTGCGTCCGGTTGGCTCCGCTCTCCCGGCGAAGCCACGCACGCGAGGAGCATGCCATGAGAGGTGCGGACAAGGTGATCTGCCAGGCAGCCGCCGTGCTGCTGCTGTTTTCGGTCGCGAGCACGCCGGCAAAGGCGCAGTTCCTCGGCGGCGGAGGCGCCGGCGGCGAGGACATGATGACCCAGATGGCGCCGATGCTGGAGATGATGAAGGCGAAGATGGGCAAGCGCCGCTTCGCCATGCTGATGCAGACCATGGGCCCGATGATGAGCCGCATGATGGAGAACGGCGGCGGAGGGCTTGGTGGTGGTCTTGGCGGCATGATGGGCGGCGGCTTCGGCGCACCCAATTACGGCGGTTACGCGCCGATGGGCGGAGGCGGCTATATGCCGACCGGCGGCGGCGACGTCATGGGTATGCTCGGCGGTTCAGGCGGCGGCGACATGATGGCGATGATCCCGCAATTGATGCGGCTCGCCAATGTCGGCGGCGGTGGCGGCCATCGCCGCCATAAGCATCGCTAGGGCGGACGGGCATATCGTCGCCGCGTGGCAAGCCCGGCAACGCGGCAACCACCCTTCGCGGGGGCTCGAAGGATGGTTGCACCTGACCGGCGGATGGAGCAGCGCCGGTATCAGATCCGATCGTTGATGAAGACACCGGACAGCGAGGGGTCGCGCGGATTCGTCGCGTCGCTGGATTGCGTCGCGCTGTAGGTTGGATCCGTGAGCGAATCCTTCAGTGACTGAAGGAATTGCTCGAGCAGGTCCGTCGCCGACGCGCCGCTCGACGAACTGTCCGTGGCGGTGGTGGTCAAGGATGAATCGCTTGCACTCGCCGTGTCGCTCGATGCCGTCGTGCTGGACGAAGTCGAATCCGTGAGCAGGCCCTTCAGCGAATCCAGGAATTGCTGAAGCATGTCCACCACCGAATTGCCGCTCGACGAACTGTCCGCGGTGCTCGCCGGGGGAGGTCCGCCGGGCGGCGGTCCGCCTGCTCCACCCGGGCCACCTGCCCCACCCGGTCCCTGCGCGAACGCCGCCTTGAAGATGCCTTGCAACTCGGTGGCCTGCTGGTCGGTCAGCTTGCCGTCCGAAACTTCCTTCTGGATGAGATCGTCGATCCTGGATTTGAAAGCGTCAGTCGATGATCCGCTGCCGCTGGATTGATCGCTCGTACTGCCTGATTGCAGGGCGGAGTCGATGTCGCTGAGCGCGGCCGACAGCGCCGACTGATCGGACGAATCGATCGTGCCGGAACTGACTTCCGTTTGCAGCTCATCCTGTAGCCGCTGCAACGGCGATGCGTGATGGTGGTGGGAGGAGAGCGCCGAAATCGAGGTCATGCTGCCTTTCCGTGCTTCTGGTGAACTCGCGGCGAAATTGTTCCCAGGAGCTGGCGCGAAGCCTTCGGCAAGGGCAGCCGTGGTTACCCGGTGTTGCCAGCCAATTGATGGAAATATCCTGAAACAAAAATCCGGCGGGCGCGCCTAATCCGCCGCGGCCGACAGAGCCGGCCGGATCGACGGCTTGCTCTCGCGCGGTCCCCAACGCGTCAGCACCACGCTGGAGCAAGAGAGCAGGCCGAGCACGACCATCGAGCTTGCGGCCAGCCAGAAAAAGCCCTGCGCGGTGGCCTCATGCGTCGACAGCCACCAGCCGACGCCTGCGATGTAGATCAGCCGGGCGGTCTGCGCCAGCACCGGGCCGATCACCTTGGCCGCGCCTTGCGAGGAGAAGTACATCGTCGAGGCAAGCCCGATGAAGGCGTAGAACGGTGCCACCGTCGACAGATATTGATGGCTGGTGGCGCGCACCGTCGCGCTGTCCGTAAAAATGTTGACCCAGAGGTCGGGGAAGGTCGCGACGAGGCACGCCGGTGTGCCGACGGCAACGAAGGCGCTTGCGCCCGCGATCCAGGCGATGCGCCGGGCGCGCGCGATACGGCCGGCGCCGATCGCCATGCCGACCATCGGCACCGAGGCGATGCCGAACGAGAACGCGATCGAGGTCAGCAGGAATTCGAGCCGCGCGCCGATGCCGTAACCCGCGAGGATTGCGGTGCCGAACTTGGCCAGCATGTGGGTGAAGATCGAGATCGTCAGCACCGATTGCAGCGGCGAGAAGCAGGCGATCGCGCCCACTCTCAGGATGTCGAAAAACATCGCCCATTGAATGCGCAGGCCACGCAGCTTCGGCACGACCCGGGCGCGGCCGGAGAACAGGTACCAGCCCATCACGCTGATGTTCATGGAATAGGCGATCAGCGCACCGGCAGCGACGCCGCGCATGCCGAGCTGCGGCATGGGCCCGAGCCCCAGGCCCAGCGTGCCGCCGAGCACGATCTGCCAGACCGCGGAGTTGAGGATCAACAGCGACGGCAGCTTCATGTTGCCGGTGCCGCGCAGCACGCCCGCCATGGTGTTGAGCAGCCAGGGCAGCACGGCACCGCCGAAAAACACCTGGGTGTAGGCGATCGCATGCGTCAGCACATCGCCGCGGCCGCCGAGCATCTCGAGCACTTTTGGCCCGAAGATCAGCATGCCCAGCATGAACACGAGGCCGAAGGTGATGCCGATCAGCAGCGCATGCATGGCGAGTGTGCCGGCGCGCTCGCGGTCGCCGGCGCCGAGTGCGCGTGCGATGGCGGAGGCCACCGCGCCGCCCATGGCGCCGCCGGACATCGTCATGGTCAGGATCACCGTTGGGAACACCAGCGCCATCGCGGCCAGCGCCTCGACGCCAAGCCGGCCGATATAGGAGGTCTCCGCGATCACCACGCAGGTGCCGGCGGACAGCGCAACGACGTTGGGCCAGGCGAGGGAGAGCAGCGTGCGCAGGATCGGCCCGTCCGTCAGCGCGCTTCGCACCGGACGCGGGGGCGGCGGCAGCGGACGCTCTTGTTCATCGACCGGGATTTCGGCGATGTCGGACATGTCCTCTCCCGGACGGAAGCGCCATTTGCAGCGCAGCAATCACTTGGTGTGGCAAAGCATTTGTGCGCGCGAGGCGCGCGGTGAGAGCTTGTTAGCACGGCAATTGCCGATTCCTCCTGCGCCGCGCGCAGGCGTGCCCTGCGGCAGCGCATTTCAGTGGGTGGAATTAGATGATCGTCCACACCAGCGGCAGATGGCCGCCCGCCGGCAGGTGCAGATGCACGCCGATGTGCCGGCCGCATCCGGCAGCGAGCCCCTCGAACAAGCCTTCCAGCACCTTGGCGCAGGCGCGATGATAGTCAGCGACATCGTCCATCAGCTTCCAGCTCTGCTGGCGGAGTTCGAATGCGCCTTCGGACTGCGTCGTCTCGACAACGTCATCCTGCTCAGCAAACAGCGCGCTCAGGAACGATGCGAATTCGCTCGCGCCGCCGCGGCTCATCGCCAGCGCCGCCGCGGCCTCGTCGAAATATTGCATCCCGATCAGCTTGCCGGTGAGATGCAGGAGGTAGCTGGCATCTTCCGGGCCGAACAGCTGCACCATCACGGGCGCGGCGGTGCGGACATATTCCATCGCATAGTTGCGATAGGCTTTTTCCAGCCGCGGCTTTGGCCAGCTGGCAACGGGCAAGGCCGGCGCACTCTTCGCGTCGAACAGCGGGGCTTCCAGGTGACGCGCGAACACCAGGCGCTGATCCAGCTCCAGCGGATGGTCGTATTGATGGTAGTAGCCTTCGAGTCCGTCCTGGCCGTCGACGCTCTGCTTGGTGCAGACGAAGCCGAGCCTGATATCGCCGAGCGCGACGCCGTTGTTGGCGTGCCAGCCGCGCAGCATCGCGCGGCTCACCTCGCCCGGCACGCCGCAGATCGCGGTGCCCTTCCAGATCCAGCGCGGCGGCGGATAGCGGATCCAGGCCTTGCGGTCGCTCTCATACATGTATTCGACATGCACGCCGCCGATCCAGTTGGAGAGATAGTGATATTGCGCAGCCGCCACCGCCGGCGGCAGATGGCTGAGGCCGAGCTTCTTGAGTCCCGGCAGGAATCGTTCCTGCTGCTGGCGGCGGAAGACGCGGAAGACGAACTCGGCGGCATCGGCCGTACCGCGCCGCGTGACGACGGTGAGGATGAGTCCGGTGAAGTAGGCGTGATAGAGGTCGGCGACCGCGCGCCACCGCTTCCATTGCGTGTCCTGCGCTGTTTCAGCTGCGGCGGTCATGTTCGCTCCCGGCTTGTTGTTTTGCGGGAGTGTGTCATCGGCCGTGGGGAGGCGCAACCGGAGGCGATCAGAGGTAGCCCGCATGAGCGGAGCGATATGCGGGGACACTGTTCCCGGATATCGCTTCGCTCATCCGGGCTACGGAATTACACCCGAAAATGCTTGCTCAGCTTCAACCCCTGCGCCTGATAATTCGAGCCGATGCGCTGGCCGTACATGGCGTCGGGGCGCGCCAGCATCTTCTCGTAGACGAGGCGGCCGACGATCTGGCCGTGCTCGAGGATGAACGGCACTTCGCGCGAGCGCACCTCCAGCACCGCGCGCGATCCCAGCCCGCCGGCGCCGGCATAGCCGAAGCCGGGATCGAAGAATCCGGCATAGTGCACGCGGAATTCGCCAACCAGCGGATCGAACGGCACCATCTCCGCGGCGTAATCGGGCGGCACCTGCACGGCCTCTTTCGAAGCGAGGATGTAGAACTCGCCGGGATCGAGGATCAGGCTGCCGTCGGGACGCGCCGACATCGGCTCCCAGAAATCTTCGACTGCATAGCCCGAGCGACGATCGACATCGACGACGCCGGTGTGGCGCTTGGCGCGGTAGCCGACGAAGCCGCTCGCCTTCTCGCCGGACAGATCGACGGAGACGGCGACACCGCCGGACAGATCGGCATCGTCGATGTCGACGAGGCGCTCGGCGGCATGCAGGCCATCGAGCTCGTCGGCATTGAGGATGGCGTCGCCGGTGCGGAAGCGCACCTGCGACAGGCGCGAGCCCTCGCGCACCAGCACGGGAAACGTCTTCGGGCTGATCTCGGCATAGAGCGGGCCGTGATAGCCGGCACCGATCATGTCGAAGCGGCGGGTGCCGTCGGCGATCACGCGGGTGAAGACGTCGAGCCGGCCGGTCGAGCTCTTGGGGTTCGCAGCGGCGACGATCTCCGGCGGCAGCGCCAGGCTTTCGAGCAGCGGCACGATGTAGACGCAATTGGTCTCCAGCACCGCGCCGTCGGCGAGGCTGAACTCGTGCAGCTTCAACTCGTCGATGCGCTCGGCGACGGTGGCGCCGGGACCGGGCAGGAAGCTGGCGCGGACGCGATAGGCGATGTCGCCGAGGCGCAGGTCGAGGCTGGCCGGCTGGATCTGGCTTTCCACGAAGTCATAGGCGGGCAGGATGAGCCCCGCCTCCGCCATCGCCGCGATCATGCGGTCGGGCAGGATACCATTGGCGTCGGCGGCGATCGTGAAGCTCAACCGGGGGTCCTCGTCAGGGGTCAAACGCATCCGGACATGCGGGAAATACTAGCCTTTTACGGCTATCCGATGGACGCCTTGACGGAAAGGCCATTGCGGAATATGAGCATCACTTATCCCGTGGTGATTTGAGCCGGCCGGCTTGCAGCCACGTTAAATAAGTCGCTAAACAGGCCGGGGACCTCTGTGATCCCGGCCCGTGGTTTTATCCAGGCCGGTTTTTTTGTGACCATTTTCGATGGTCACGCAGGAGGTCCTATGTCGAAGTCCCCGGCGTCCACCGCCCACTACCGTCCCGAAACCCGCCTGGTCCATTCCGGCACCCTGCGCTCGCAATATGGCGAGACGTCGGAGGCGCTGTTTTTGACGCAAGGCTACGTCTACAACAGCGCCGAGGAGTGCGAGGCGCGGTTCAAGGGCGAGGACCCCGGCTTCATCTATTCGCGCTATTCCAACCCGACCATCTCGATGTTCGAGCGCCGCATGATCGAGCTCGAAGGCGCCGAGGCCGCCCGCTCGGCCGCGACCGGCATGGCCGCGGTGACGACCGCGATCCTCGCGCCGCTCAAGGCCGGCGATCACGTCGTTGCCTCCCGCGCCCTGTTCGGGTCGTGCCTCTACGTCATTCAGGACCTGCTGCCGCGCTACGGCATCGAGACCACGCTGATCGACGGCGCCAATCTCGATGAGTGGCAGCGTGCGCGGAGGCCCAACACCAAGACGTTCTTCCTGGAGAGCCCGACCAACCCGACGCTCGACGTGCTCGACATTCCCGGCATTGCCGAGATCGCGCACAGCGGCGGCGCGCGGCTCGTCGTCGACAACGTGTTCGCCACCCCGATCTGGCAGAGCCCGCTCGCGCTCGGCGCCGACGTCGTGGTCTATTCCGCGACCAAGCACATCGACGGCCAGGGCCGGTGTCTGGGCGGCATCATCCTGTCCTCGGAAGCCTTCATCGCCGAGCACCTGCACAACTTCATGCGCCAGACCGGCCCGTCGATCTCGCCGTTCAACGCCTGGGTTTTGCTCAAGGGCCTCGAGACGCTCGGCGTGCGCGTGCGCGCGCAGACCGAGACGGCGGGACGGATCGCCGACGTATTGGCGGACCATCCCAAGATTTCGCGGCTGGTCTATCCCGGCCGCGCCGATCATCCGCAGGCGGCGCTGGTGAAGAAGCAGATGCGCGGCGGCTCGACGCTGGTCGGCTTCGAGGTCAAGGGCGGCAAGCAGGGGGCGTTCCGCGTGCTCAACGAGCTCAAGCTTGCGAAGATCTCGAACAATCTCGGCGACGCAAAGAGTCTCGTCACGCATCCGGCGACCACGACGCATCAGCGCCTGAAGCCGGAGGATCGCGCCGCGCTCGGCATCAGCGAGGGATTCATCCGCTTCTCGGCCGGGCTCGAGCATGCGGACGATCTGATCGAGGATCTGACGGCGGCGCTGGAGAAGGCGTGAGGCGAGCCAAGGGCTCGGTCTCGTAGGGTGGGCAAAGCGAAGCGTGCCCACGTCTTCTTCATTCGTAACACTGAGCAATGGTGGGCACGGCGCTTTGCGCCTTTGCCCACCCTACGGCACCGAACTACATCGGCCGATACGCGCGCACGTCGCCGGGCACATTCACGCCCAGCTTGATCTGGCCGACCGAGCGGATGATGTCGTCGCCGAGCAGCTGCGCGAAGCAGGCGTAGCCCCAATCGTTCATGTGCAGGCCGTCGGCGATGACGAAGCTTTCGACCGGGATCGATTGGTTCTCGTGCCAGTCGCGCATCACCTCGAAGCGCGGGAAGATGCCGACGCGGCGGAGCTCGGCGACCTTGCCGAGCAGTTTTATCATCTTGCCGGCGCTCTCCTTGCGCTGATTGACGGCCGGCGAATATTGCGGGTCGACCAGCACGATGTCGGCGCCGCCGGCGGCCTGGATGCGCGAGATGCCGTCCTCGACCAGCTTTGCAGTGTCGCCGGGATCGAGATTGCGCAGCACGGCATTGGTGCCGACCTGCCAGATCACCATGTCCGGATGAACGTCGATCACCTCCTTCTGGAGGCGCTTCATCATCTCGGGCGCGTCCTCGCCGCCGACGCCGGCATTGACGACGGTGATGTCGGCGGTCGGATATTGCCGGCGCAGCTGCGCGGCGAGACGGTTCGGATAGTTGAAATCGGGCGAGCTCGCACCATAGCCGGCGGTCGACGACGAGCCGAACGCGACGATCACGACGGGCTTGCCGGCAACCAGCTTGTTCGCGACATGCGGCAGCGAGCCCATCGTCTTCGAGCCGCCCTTTGGCGCGAGACAGGGCACGCGGCTGAAAATATCGCCGGCGGATTTTGCGACCTGCTTCACCTTGTCGATCGCGCGCGAGGTGATACCGCGCTGCTCGGTGGAGGGGTGCGTCGCGGCGACGGTGGTCTGGGAGGCCGGTGCGGAATTAGCGGATTGCGTCGGCGCGGGCGTCGCCTGCGCGGCCTGTGCCTGCGCGCGCGACTGCGATGCCGGCGACAGCAACAGCAGCGCCGCCATTGCGGGCACGGCCAACCATGCCGTCAGGCAAAAAGGGCGGAGAGAACTCATTAACGCTAGACCTCAATTTTGCTGCTGGGCCGGCCCCACATGGGCGGCGTCAATCACAAACTGTGCCAACGCCCGGCCAAGGCAATCATGAACCTGTTTCGCCAGCTCGGGCCCGCGGGACGGGCTGAACAGGTCGAACTGACCCTGATCATTCCACTGCCGCATGATCGCGAAACGGTCGAACAGCGGGACGTCATGCTCCTGCGCCACCACGCGCATATTATCGAGATAAGGCGGCACCGAGATCATGGTCTCGGTACGCGGGCTGTACTGCAAATTCATCAACACGACGTCAGCCCCTGCATTTTGCAGCGCGGCAACCCCTTCGGTCACTGCGCCGCGAAAATCGTCGGGATCGATGGCTCGGATAGCATCCACCGTCCCGGTCTGCCAGATAACCAAAGTAGGCCTTTTTGCTTCCATCAGCTTAACGAAGGTCGCAGCCGCCTCCTCGGCCGTCTTCTTGCTCTGTATTTCTACGGAGACGTGCACGGCCTCCGACGGCGGCAGCTTGTCCTTCAAAATGGCCTGCATGCGAGCCGGATAGGAGGCGTCCTCGGAGGACGGAATCGTGGTCGAGCGGCTGCCGACGACGAGGATTTCCAGCGGTTTGCCCGATTTGATGGCCTCGGCGACCTTGGGAAGCTGGCTTTCGCTGGAGAGCAGATAGGCCGGCAATTCGCAGGCCGGAGGCGCGGCCGGGGCCGCAGCAGGCGCAGCATCGCCCGCGCGCGCCGCAGGCGCGGCGAGGCTACCGCATAGCAGGACCAGGCTCAGGAGAACCTTCGCCTTCATCAGCCCCCTCCCGCCAGATCGGCGTTGCCGACGGCGTTTTTGATTTTCGCACCGCTCTTGTCAGCTACGCGCTTGTACCACGAAATCACCCAGGCCACGCCCCACATGATCAGGATTCCGGAGAGACTAATCACCGCATGCATGACCGCGCCGCCGGAGACCTCGGCCAGGATGAAATGGCCGGCGAAGGCGAGGAAGACGCCGAGGCAGAATATTTCAAGGGAATGCGAGCCGCACAGGATCAGCGGCCGCAGCCAGGGCGATTTCAGGCCAGGCCAGTCGCGCGGCAGGAAGCGCACGGTGAGCGCGGCCAACGCCAGGAAATGCGTGAAGCGCAGCACGTCGAGGTCGGTCTTGTCGATCGGATACATCCACTGCTCGAGCCGCTTCGGCATCAGATGGGACAGTTGCGGCACGTACCAGGTCAGCGTCACGTAGAACGCCGCCCCGATATAGGCGATCGAGATCCACATCGTCACCGGTGATGCCAGAATACGCGACATGCGCCGTGCACCTCCGAGCGCACACCATGCACCGAAGACGAAAAGCAATTGCCAGGCCAGCGGATTGAACGCCCAGAAGCCGTTCGGATAGGCGGAGAAATAGAGGTCGTATTCCCAGGTCACCGCGTAGAGCACGGCGGACAGAGCCAGCGTGAGGTCGGGCTTCCACTTCATCGACCAGAGGATCAGGGGCAGCGCCAGCATCAGGACGATATAGAGCGGCAGCACGTCCATGTTGACGGGACGGAAGCGCAGCAGCAGCGCCTGCACGATGGTGACGTCGGGCTGCTTGAGGAAATCCATGATGCCCATCTCTTCGGTGTAGAGCGGGTTCTCGAAGCTGGTCGCCACATAGGAGATCTCGGCGAGGAAGATCGTGAACAGGAAGACGTGGGCGACATAGATCTGCCAGACCCGGCGCATGATGCGCGCGGTGGCGATGACGACGCCGCTCTCCAGCATCGCGCGGCCGTAGACGAAGGCCGCGGTGTAGCCGGAGATGAAGATGAAGATTTCGGTGGCGTCGCTGAAGCCGTAATTGCGGATCGTGAACCAGGTCAGCAGACTCGGCGGCAGATGGTCGATGAAGATCAGCCACAGCGCCAGCCCACGGAACAGGTCGAGCCGCAGCTCGCGCTCGCCGATGGCGGGCAGCGAGATCGCCGGCGCGGCCGCACGCGGCTTCGCCTCCAAAGGCCTGGCCTCCGCAGGCTTGGCACCTGCGGTTCCCGCGATTGGCGTTCCCGTCACTTGGTCGGCAATGGTCATCGGGGCCTAAAAACCCTTCCGCAAATCGCGCCGTTGATGAGGAGTGTACCGATCCGGGCGGCCCCTCGCAAAGCGGCCGGATCACATATGGGTGTCTTCCCCGGGTGTACTTCTCCGCGAATTCTGGCGGGACGATGTCGCTAAAACGGCCTGCGACGTTTGGTTCCCGGCCGGGTTTTCGTTATGATGGCAGCCATGTACCGCGCCGTGACCCGCCAGATCGAAGTAACCGTCGAGCCGAACTTTGTTCCGGAGCAGTCCTCGGCCGACCGTTCCCGCTATTTCTGGTCCTACACCATCGTCATCACCAATTCCGGCGAGGAGACCGTGCAGCTCAAGACGCGGCACTGGATCATCACCGACGCCACCGGCCGCCAGCAGGAGGTCAAGGGCGAGGGCGTGGTCGGCGAGCAGCCGACCCTGGCTCCGGGCGAACGCTTCGAATACACCTCCGGCGTCCCGCTCACGACCGCCTCCGGCTTCATGACCGGCCGCTACCAGATGGTCAGCGAAAGCGGCGAGCGCTTCGAGATCGACGTACCGACGTTCTCGCTGGACAGCCCGGATAACAAGCGGGTGTTGAATTAGACGAAGGTCGTGGCGCGCGTTTGTGGCTTGCGCATCCCGCAACCTCGTCATTGCGAGGAGCCCTTGCGACGAAGCAATCCAGAATCCCTCCGTGGAAAGATTCTGGATTGCTTCGCTGCGCTCGCAATGACGGAGCAAGGTGCGGTATCGCCATTCTCCATTAGCATTTGAATCGCAGACACGCCTTCGCAGCCTCGCGGCGCGTTTCGCCCGAGCTTTGCTTCATCTCTCCACCCTCGAAGCCAAGAGGGCGCAGGGAAGGCCGGGTGCCAGCTCGCACCCGCGGTCTGCTGCGCGAAAGTGTAGCGCAAAGAGACCGCACAACAGCATACAGGTGGCGCCAATCACTCGGCCCTCCCTGCGCGATGGTCGGACGGCTTATGCCGTGCTCTCCCGGGAGCCGAACTTTCCTTCTGGCCTCCCTC
>NZ_AKIY01000275.1 GCF_000282615.1 Bradyrhizobium sp. YR681
GTCGACGCCGCGCAGCATGCGTGCACGAGCGTCACTGCCAAATCTGATATCTTTTGCGGACATTGGATGACCGTTGAAGTTAAGCCGACAAAGCCACTGCTGCGCTGGTATGCGCGATGTTCATCAGGCGCAGCCTCGATATGGAGGAGAGCCTCGCCTGATCGCAAACGGTGTCGACCCGGACCAGCCGCTCCTCGACGCCGGTGCGGACCAGCCTGTCCTTCAAGGTCATCGCTTTCTTGAGCGTTTCATCCGTCGCTTCATTCTGGGCGACGACGAATATCTCGAAGCCCAATGCTGGCAGGACCTTGGTATTCAGTGCCCTCAGCCTGTTGCTGAAGTTATGGAACTGCTCCGAGAAATACCGCTCATGCTGGGGTTTCAGATACTCGCCCGGCACGAGGCAGCCGACACATTGCGAGATGGCCTGATCGGCAACCTGGTCGTGATTCTGACAGAGGATCGATACGGAAAAATACTTCTTGGAGAAGTCCGAATTCATCTGCTCCTTTTTCGTGGCCATTCCCACGGCCAGCAATGATTCTCCGAAAGGAGACCATTTGCAGGGGTCTTCTCCATCCAGGGTCAGATAGTAGAATGGAATGCTAGCTGCCATCTTGCCTCCGTCCGTCAATCCGTTTGAGCACTTGAACCAGCGAATCCTTGCCTTCGTTCAGGTCTTGCAGAAAGTCGTCGTGACTGACCATGTCACTTCGCCCGAGAAAGTCTTGCAGCGACTTGATCGCTTTCTCGGCGGAGGTTTGACCAACGATCTCCGGGGCGGCCTTCTTCAGTTCGTCGGCAAGCTTCCTCACGTCGTCAACGAGCTCCTTGCGCGGCGTCGAGAAGGAACTGTCGGTGACGGGGGTTTGCAGGCATAGTTGTATCTTGTGTTCGATGCGGCGTCGGATCGCCCCGAGAGCTCCAAGATCGATGCCCCCCGATTGAACGACGCGCCCTACGAACATCAGCGAACCGAGTGCACCCGCAGCCGCCTGGAACAGAGACTTCTTGTCGAGCTTGCCGGAGATAAGATAGAGGGACAGCGCGACGATCACCGCGGTCGTCACAAAGCAGGGCAGCAGTGCCGCATAGACGGACATGTAGTCCTGGCGCGCGGAATAGATGCAGAAGATCAGGCAAAGCACGAGGAGGACGACGACCGTCCAGGATGCCAGGTTTCCGGCGTTCTTTGCGACACTCGAATTGATCAGGCCGAACAGGTCGATTGCGTTGACCGCCCCAGTGGCTCCTACGGCGATCAGCAGCAGCAGGAGAAGCGGGCCGATGAGCGTCCTCTCGGGTCGATAGGGAAACCAGATGATCTCGTGAATACGGGTTTTATACACTTCAATATAAGTCCCAGCCTGAAATAGAGGACGAAAGTAGCGCAACTCATGCGCGAGTTCAACAAAAGCAAAGAGGCCCGCGTTGGCGGGCCTCTTCAAGTTCGATCGGTTGGTGTGGCCGGACCTTAGAAGTCCATGCCGCCCATGCCGCCGCCCGGGGGCATCGCGGGACCGGCGCCGCCCTTCTTGGGCAGCTCGGCGACCATGGCTTCCGTGGTGATCAGCAGGGCCGCAACCGAGGCTGCGTTCTGGATCGCGGTACGGACCACCTTGGTCGGGTCGATGATGCCCTTCTTGACGAGGTCGCCGTATTCGCCGGTCTGGGAGTCGAAGCCGAAGGCGTAGGTCTTGTTCTCCAGCACCTTGCCGACGATCACCGAGCCGTCTTCACCGGCGTTGATCGCGATCTGGCGAGCGGGAGCCGACAGCGCCTTGCGCACGATCTCGACGCCGGTCTTCTGGTCGTCGTTCTTGGTGCGCAGGCCCTTGAGCTGCTCGGAAGCACGGAGCAGGGCGACGCCGCCG
>NZ_AKIY01000276.1 GCF_000282615.1 Bradyrhizobium sp. YR681
CGCGGTCATGGCGGAGGAGTTAGTGAGGAGGCTAGAACCCATTTTTGATGTCCCTTTGGAGATTGAATTGAGTTTGGGGACATACCGGACTTGCACCGGTACGGCAGGGCGGCGTCATGCCTTTGGGCCGCGTAAAAGCGGGTTGATGCCCAATCTGTCGTAGCGGTGAGGTTATCCAGCGAAGCTTGTGCGAGGCTTGTGGCTCTGTGTCCTTGCGGCAACAACGCAGCCGAAATTGTGGTGTGCGCACGACTACGCCAAACGAAAGGGCCGCGCTTCATCAGAAGCGCGGCCCTCCCCAGATGGTTTTGACGCTTAGCGGAACAGCGAGAGGATGCTCTGGCTGCTGTTGTTGGCGATCGAGAGCGCCTGAACGCCGAGCTGCTGCTGGACCTGGAGGGCCGACAAGCGGGTGGACTCCTGGTTCATGTCGGCGTCGACGAGCTGGCCGACACCGCGGTCAACCGAGTCCATCAGCGACTTCACGAATTCCGTGTTGGTCGAGATGCGGTTCTTGACGGCACCGAGGTTCGCAGCGGCCGAAGCCACCGAGTTGATCGCGGTGGTGACCTGCGCGATGTAGCCATCGAGCGTGGTCTGGTCGGCTGCCGAGTCGGTCAGCGTGCCGATGGTCATGTTGGCGACCGACACACCGGAGGTCTGCGTGTCCAGAATGCCGGTGTTGGAGGCGCCGCCGGTGGTGTAGAGCGCGTAGTCGGCGGTCGTCACGGTGATCGAACCGATCGTGGGGGTGCCACCGACGCGAGAGTACGACGACACGAGGTTGAAAGTCGCCGGCGTGGCCGTGGTCGAGGCCGAGGTGTCAATGCTCAGCCAGTTGATGCCGTTGAAGGTGGCCGAGCTGGCCTTGAGGTTCATGTCCTGCTGGATCTGGGTGACGTCCGCCTGGATCTTGCTACGGTCGATACCAGCGGTCTTGGCTTGGACGAGCAGCGCCTGGAGCTTGGTC